>JAITPP010000130.1 GCA_031289385.1 Prevotellaceae bacterium
TCTTTACGGTAAGGTATTGGGCATGACAAAAGATTGTATTACATACGAAGGCAATACAGTAGAAGAATTGGAAACAGATTTCAAAAACGCAATAGACAGCTACATAGAAGGCTGTAAAGAATTAGGCATTAAACCGCGCAAAGCCTACAATGGCGTTTTAAATGTGAGAATACCTTCGGAAATACATTGTAAGGTTGCTATGTATGCCGAAGCCACAGGCAAAAGTATTAATTCATTTATAAGAGAATCAATAGAATTGAGAATTAATGGTTAGTGATTAATGGTTAATGTTTAAATACTAATGTAGGAATGTAGAAATTAAGAAATGTAGAAATGACTAACGACTAAATACGGAATACAGAATACTAACGACTGAATAGCTAATAACTTAAAAAAAAAGAAAAAAATATTATGAGTTTATTAATATTTTTACTTGCCGGCTGGTTCGCTTTTTGGTATATATCCAAAAAAGAAGAACGCAAAGAACACCGCTATTGGAGTGAAAAAGAAATAGAAAAACGCGCCGAAGAAAAAGAACGCCAACGCAAAGAAAATTTATATCGTCGTTGGGGCGTTGAACCCGAAAATGAAAATCAGACTGAATAATATATTTGTCTATTTTATTATCTAATATGTAGAATATATTTGCTGCATGATATCGCAGCAATATACAAAAAATCTAATCATCAACGATTTTGCTGCCGACGTACTAAACGAGTCGGCAACACTTATGCTGCAACACCAAAACAGCGAAGCACCCGCAATCGGTGCATTTCATCTAACCTAAATTTAAAATTTTTCTTATTATTAAACAATTATGTATTCATTTTTATGATTTTTTTGTTAGTAGAAAATGGAGTTAGAAAGTTAGAAAGTTTGTAAAGTTTATCAAGTTAGAAAGTTTGTAAAGTTAGAAAGTTTTTAAAGTTATAAAGTTTTTTTGTGTCCTTTGTGTTTATTTATTTTTGTTTCTAACCACAAAGGACACAAAGAAAACACAACGCACACAAATTTTTATTCGGCACAATTAATTCGTAATTGTTTTCTTATCTGCGTAAATCCGTTTAATCTGCGTTATCTGCGTGCCTGTAATTTGTTAATTATTAATTATTAATTGATTTCTAATTAGTTATCTTATGCAGTCGTACATCGAAGAATAGCGGCGTGTAGGGTTGTATTATTGTTGAGCCTGTTGATGTTTGTACTGTTTCGCCGTATTCATTTACACTTGTTGTTGTGCCGCTGTTGCCGTTGACGCCGTATCCCCATTCAGACCTGAAAAATCCTATTCCTGCGTCGCCTGTTTTTAATTGTTGTACTATTTTGTCAAATCCGTAAACAGAACTTCCAGAGCCTATTGTAAACGATAGGGTGTCGTACGAGCGCGACGGGTCGTAGATATTATGGGCTTTTGCGCTGTCGATAATATTTGTATCGAAAACAAATCCGTCGAGAAATCTTCCTACATAAGTTACATAAACCGTTTTGCCGTCGATTGCGCTTGCGGTATCTTTTTCAATAGGTACGTTAACGCCTAAGCTATCAACCGTCCACGTGGTGTCGGGGGCTACGAAAGTTGTTTTGTAATACATTCCGTATATTAACGAATCGGTAATTTCGGGATAATATGTATCGCGATATTCGATAACTTGATTTAGTTCATAATCTTGCGGAATATCGATAACTTCGCTCAGGGTAATATCAAGAATATAACTTGCATACCCGCTTTGCTGGCTTGACGAGCCGGCGGCACTGAGCAATCGCGGCGGAACTATTAAGCGATATTTTGCTCCTACTTTCATTTTAGGAAATATATCTGCCAAACATCTTGCCATATACAGTTCATCAACATAGCCGAAGTTGGGTACGTAATGCACTGTTTGCATGTTTGAATTGTACAAACCGTATTGTATGGCTTGGTTTTTTTCGGTTACGGAAAGCACTGTTTCGTCGAGGCTGCGCTGTGTTTGTTCCCATTTTACCCAATCGCCTTTTTTGGGTGTTGCGCCTGTGCCTTCATTTATTCTAATTACATAATAACCTAACTCGGTAGGTTGAATACTATCCAAATGTACAACTGTGATGTACGCTTTCAGCAATCTGTCTTGAATATCTTCGATTGATTCCTGTTCTTCTTTTGCACACGACATCATAAACATTGATGTCAGGGCTAATAATAGAATTTGTTTCTTCATTTTTATTTATTTTGATTTACAAAAGTATTAATTCTTTTTTATTTTGGTAACAATTATTTGAAAAATTAACGGAGAGCCTGCCGGCACCGCTCCTATCCTATTGTCGCCATAAGCCAATCGCGACGGAAAAAATATTAAGGCGTTTTCATATTCGTTCATCATTGTTAATCCTATATCCAAGCCTTTTATGTAATTATTTTTTCCTGCAACGCCTTTTTCTTCGCCTCGTCCAATCATTCCTTCAAGTCCGCACTGTTGGGCTATGCTATCTACATTTGTTACAAAAACATTGCCTTCGTTCATATAACTGTTAATATTTGTTGAATTAAGAATTGCGCCGACATAATAAAAATTTACCGAATCGCCTTTTTCGATTTTGTTGTTTGTATTACCAACATCAAACGAAAGTTTAATAACTCCATCAAGTATTACAGAATCAACAATATTCATCCGTCCTGTGGTGTCTGAAATTGCATTCAGATAGAATGTTGATATTGTTTTATCTTCGGTGTTTATTACGGTTTGTTCATCAGAGCAAGCATAAAACAGCGTTGCAAATATTAATATTTTCGATAATATATTTTTCATTTCACTTCTAAAACTTTAATGTCATAAACTAAAATTGAGCGCGGCGGAATGTTGTTGCTGTCGCCGATAACGCCATGTGCCAAATGCGGTGGAAAAATCAATATGGCGCGTTCTTTGTCTTCGATAAGTATAAGCGCAGAGTGCAAGCCCGATACGGCATTTTGTAATTCGGTTTTTTCCGAAAGTTCGTTGCTTTTGTTCACTATAAAAATCAGCGGATTGTATTCTGTATATGTGTAACATAGCGTTCCGTCGAGCAGACTTATTGTAGCCTCCAAAGCCACCGCCGAGCCTTCCTGAATTTTTGTTCCGTTTCCCTGTTCGATACGTGCAATCCAAAAGCCGCTTTCGTCGAACGTTGCCGTTAAATTCTGACGGCGCAAAAACGATTCTATCCTGTCTTTGTCTTTTTCGCTTAAAAATTTGTTTATTCTTTCGATACTTTCGCGCGGATTTACATCAATATACTGCTGCAATTTTTTGTCATCGGCAGTATTTGCACAGGCTAAGCCAAGCAAAACAAGCAATATATTAACTGCGACATAGACTTTTTTCATATTTTTCAAATATTTTTTCGATTTCATTACCACATTCATCATAGGTACAAAACATTTTTCCGCCTGCCGCGTTTTTGTGTCCGCCGCCGTTGAAATGTTTTCGCGCTAATTTATTTACATCAAAATTTCCTTGCGAACGCAGCGACATTTTAAGATAATCTTCTTTTTCAACCAGCAACAGCGACAGCACAATTCCTTTTATCGACAACGGATAGTTTACAAATCCTTCGGTATCACCTATTTTGAAATCAAATTGTTTCAAATCGTTTCGCGAAAGCAAAATATATGCCGCATGATATTCGGGCAAAACAACCATTTTCGACAAGGCTTGTCCAAGCAATTTCATGCGGTTTTCGCTGAAATTATCGTAAACTAAATGCGTAATTTTTTCTTTATCAACGCCACATTCCAATAAATTTGCTATGATTTTGAAAAAATCGGGATACGACGAACTGTGCGAAAACATTCCGCTATCAGTCATCATGCCGCAAAATAATGCTTCGGCAGTTTTCTTTGTAAATATTTTTGTGCCGAGCAGCTTCACGCCAATCCTATACACCAATTCGGCTGTAGAACTGACAGGATAATATGAAAATTTCAAATCAAATTCGTCTTTTGGGGCAATGTGATGGTCGATAAGTATTCGGGGAACGGTGGTTTCTCTGACAATTTTTTCGAGAATATCTATTCTGTCGAGCGCGTTAAAATCTAAACAAAATATAACATCTGCGTTTTTTATGGCTGCACGTGCCAGCGATTTTTTTTCGGTGTAAACAACAATTTTTTCGCTGTCGGCAATCCATTTCAAAAAATCGGGAAAATTGTTTGAAACGATAACCGTACTGCTAATTTTCAGTTTTTTGAGAATATGCGACAAAGCAACCGACGAACCTATCGCATCGCCATCGGGATTTGTATGCGTAATAATGGCTGCACGTTTTGCCAAGTGCAGATATTCGTTAAGTTGAGCGTATTGTTTTTTTGTAAACAGATTTTTCATTTTGCATTAAAGCCCCAAAAGTAATTAAAATTTGGTAATATCTTTATTCTTTTCGCAAAACATAACTTAATTTCACAATAGAAAAGAAATCAATTACTAAATCAATTACGAATTACGAATTAAAAATTACGAACCGAAACTCGACGAAACCAATTACGGAATTACTGAATACGTAATACCGACTTACGACTTATAACTTACGACTTACGACTAAATTCATCTATAATTTTCTGAATTTTCTCATCTATTTTGGTTGAAATTTTATCAAAATCGGCAATATTGTTCAGTTTTTCGTGAGCGCTTATGTAAAATTTTATTTTAGGCTCAGTACCCGAAGGGCGCACCGATACAACTGTTCCGTCGGCAGTTACAAACTGTAACACATTTGATTTCGGTTGATTTATAGTTGTACGCACACCGCTTGCAAAATCAAGTGTTTCAGACGATTTATAATCGTAAGCAAATTTAAGTTCAGAGCCTGCAAATGAGCGTGGCGGATTTTCGCGAAAGTTGTGCATCATTTGTTGAATTTCTTCTACTCCTGCTTTTCCTTTTTTGGTAAGCGACACTAATTTTTCTTTGTAAAAACCAAATTCCAGATAAATATCGTGCAGTAAATCAATAAAAGTTTTTTTGTTATCGCTTGCCCACGCTGCAACTTCGGCAATTATTCCGCAAGTCATTACTGCATCTTTATCGCGCACAAATTCGCCAACCAAAAATCCGTAACTTTCTTCGCCGCCTGCAATAAATTTTTTTACGCCTTCGTTTTCTTTTATTTTTTCGGCAATATATTTAAATCCGGTAAGAACATCAAAACATTCGACATTAAATTTTTCGGCAATTTTGTTAAGTAAATTACTTGTAACAATGGTTTTTACAATATATTCCTTACCTTTTAAAAGTCCTTTTTCGTTCCATTTTTTTAACAAATAATAAGTAATTATTGCGGCGGTTTGATTTCCGTTGAGCAACACAAATTGGTTGTTGTTATTACGAACGGCTACTCCTACTCTATCGCCATCGGGGTCGGTTGCCATTACCAAATCGGCATCGGCTGCAACGGCTTTATCAATAGCCATTTTCAATGCTGATGATTCTTCGGGATTTGGTGATGAAACGGTAGGAAAATTTCCATCATTAACGTCTTGTTCAGGAACATTTATTATGTTGGTAAAACCGAGTTGGCGCAACATTTTTGGGACAAGTTTCACGCCCGTTCCATGCAGCGGAGTGTAAACAATTTTCATATCGTTATGTTTTTCGATAATTTCGGGCGACATCGAAAGCGAGCATAATTTATCAATATAAATATTGTCTATTTCATCTCCTATCATTCTGATTTTATCATCGTTATCCGAAAATTTTACTTCGTCAATATCTGTAATTTTATTTACTTCGGCGATAATATTTTTGTCGTGAGGCGCAACAATTTGTCCGCCATCGTTCCAATAAACTTTGTAGCCGTTGTATTCTTTGGGATTGTGCGATGCTGTGATAACAATTCCGCTGTTGCACGCAAAATAACGAACAGCAAAACTCAACTCAGGCGTTGGGCGCAGCGAATCGAAAAGATAAACTGTAATTCCGTTTGCTGCAAGAACGGATGACGCTATTTTTGCAAAAAAATTGCTGTTGTTGCGGCAATCATAAGCAATTGCAACGCTTATTTCGGCATCGTTTATTTCTTTTTTAAGATAATTTGCCAAACCCTGAGTTGCCATTGCAACAGTGTATTTGTTCATGCGATTGCTGCCTACGCCCATAATTCCGCGCAAGCCGCCTGTGCCGAATTCCAATGTTCGGTAAAAACTTTCAACAAGTTCTTGTTCATCATTATCAATCAAATACTGAACTTGTTTGCGAGTTTCAGAGTCATATTTATCGTTAAGCCAACTTTGGGCTTTTTCTAAAATTTGTTTATCTATTGTTGTGTTCATATAAAATATTTTAAAATATTAAGTATTTACCATTAATCACTAATCACTAATCATTAACCATTAATCACTAATCACTAATCATTCCTTTTAAAGTTTCAACCAAGCGAATAAATTCTCTTCTATATCCATTTTCATCATTATTCAAAGCCGTTTTTGCAATAGATATTACCTTTTCATAACTTGAATCGCCTTTAAATTCCGAATCGCCTAATAGTTGCCCCAACATGGCTACTGCCGAAGCAAAACGAAAATCGGGAGAAACATCATTTGTTTTATTGTCGATAATAGCAAGTTCCATTTTTTGGCTATTATCTTCATCAGGATTTTTATATCTCAGTTTAATTGTAAGTAATTCTTTTGAGCCTGTATATTCTGTTATATCTTTTTTTGATTTCGTTTTTTGATATTTTAGAGAGTCAATACTTCCTGCTTTATTAAATTTAACTCCAACAGGCACTATTTCGTAAAAAGCAGTTACATTGTGTCCTGCGCCCATTTCTCCTGCATCTTTCGTATCATCATTAAAATCTTCATCGTTTAATAATCTACTTTCATAGCCAATAAGGCGATATGCTTGTGTATGCTCAGGATTAAATTCAATTTGTAATTTTACATCTTTTGCAACTGCATATATTGTTCCGCCAAACTCGCTTACCAAAACTTTATTTGCTTCTTGAAGATTATCAATATAAGCATGATTTCCGTTGCCTTTTTCGGCTAATACTTGCATACGATTGTCTTTATAATTACCAATACCGTATCCTAAAACCGTAAGGAAAACGCCTGTCTGACGTTCTTTTTCTATTAGATTTTCTAACTCCTGAGTAGAAGAAACGCCAACATTAAAATCTCCATCCGTACAAAGAATTATTCTATTGTTTCCGCCTTTTATAAAGTTTTTTTGTGCAATTTTATATGCCAACTTAATGCCTTCGCCTCCTGCGGTAGAGCCTCCTGCGCTAAGTTTTTCCAATGCTTCGCGAATTTTTTGCTTGTCGCTGCCTGAAGTAGAGGGCAATACTTCTCCTGCCGAGCCTGCATAAACAACTATGGCTACTTTATCTTGTTCGCGCAAGTTATTTATCAATAATTTAAGCGACGATTTAACGAGTTCTAATCGCGTAGGTCCTTCCATTGAGCCTGAAACATCAATGAGAAACACCAAATTAGATGCAGGAAGATTTTTACTCGGTATTTCTTTTGCTTTAATTCCTATACTGACTAATCTGTGTGAACTATTCCACGGACATTTTCCAACTTCTGCCGAAATTTTAATAGGCTCATTTGCTGTTGGTTCAGCATAATTATACGAAAAATAATTTATCAATTCTTCGGTACGAATTGCATCTTTCGGAGGCTGTTGCCCTTGATTTATAAAACGACGCATATTGCTGTAAGATGCGACATCCACATCAATAGAAAAAGTTGAAAGTGGCTCTTCTTTTGCAAATTTAAATCTGTTCTCGGTTTTAGAATCATATTCTTCTTTGTGAGCATATTCATAACTTTTAAAGTAACCTACTGATGCCGAACCTACGAACGATACTTTTTTTGCAGGTGCATAAGCCATTACAACCGATTCTTCAAGGCGTGAATTATCCGATAACAAGACAACATTAATCACCTCTCTATCTGCTTTTACTTCCTGCTTTACAAATCCAATGAAAGAAAAAACAAGAGTTTTCCCTTTTTCTACTGTTATTGAATAATTTCCGTTTTCGTCGGTGTATGCTCCATTAATAGATGTTCCCTTAACAGATACAGTACAATAATCTATCGGGTTTCCATCTGAATCTACTACTGTGCCTTTCACAGTAATGGTTTGAGCATT
>JAITPP010000175.1 GCA_031289385.1 Prevotellaceae bacterium
GGAAGTATTGGCGAAACATCAACAATAGCAATTTTGCTTGGCGCGATATTGCTGATTTTTACAGGAATAGCAAGCTGGAAAATAATGTTATCGACAGTAGCAGGCGGATTGTTTGTAGGATTTTTAGCAAACATTATCGGCGGCTCGTCATATTTGGAAATGCCTGCATGGCAACATCTTATAATGGGCGGATTTGCTTTTGGCGCAGTATTTATGGCAACCGATCCTGTTACATCTTCGCAAACCGAAACAGGTAAATGGATTTACGGATTTTTGATAGGCGCAGTCGCCGTCATTATTCGCTTGTTTAACCCCGGTTTCCCCGAAGGAATGATGATGGCAATTCTTTTGATGAATACATTTGCACCAACTATCGATCATTGCGTTGTGCAAGCAAATATCAGTAAAAGAATAAAAAGAAAATCACTCTGAAAATGATTTAATTAACGATTAAAAATTAATCAAAATGGAAAAAAATTCAGACAAAAAGAAAATAAATATAAACAGCAACATATATACAATTGTATATTCGATAGTTATAGTTATTATCGTTGCCGTGTTGCTTACAATCGCATCAACAGCGCTGAAACCTGCACAAAAACTTAATATCAAAATAGAAAAACAAGAAAATATTTTGAAAACGGTAGGTAAAGCCAAAGATGCAGGAAATGTGAAAGATAAAGCCGCTTATATCGAACAGGAATATGAAAAATATATTGTTGAAAGTTATTTGGTTGGTTTGAATGGAAATAAAAAAGATGGCGATGCTTTTACAACCGAACTTAAAGCCGAACTCGTAAAACCCGCTGCCGAACGCAGTTTGCCGATATTTGTTTGCCAAGATGGCGACTCATTGCGATATGTAGTTCAGTTATACGGAAAAGGATTGTGGGGACCAATTTGGGGATACGTTGCATTTAAAAGCGATATGAATACCATTGTAGGAGTAGTGTTCGATCACGAAGGCGAAACTCCCGGACTTGGAGCAGAAATAACTACCGAAGGTTTTCAGACACCTTTTGCAGGGAAACAAATTTTCAGTGGCAACAATCTTACTTCAATCACAATACAAAAACCCGGAGGAACATCAAATAATCATACGGTAGATGGAATTTCGGGCGGAACAATCACAAGCAGAGGCGTACAAACCATGCTTGCCGATAATTTGAAATTGTACAACGGATTTTTCAACAAAATGAAATCCGAAAATGAAAATAAATTAATTGAAACAAACGAAAACAATACAAGCGATGAGTAATTTTAAAAACGGATTAAAAATATTTACAGCGCCGTTCAACAGCGGAAATCCGGTTACAGTGCTGGTTTTGGGTATATGCTCGGCTTTGGCGGTTACCGTAAAGTTGCAGCCTGCTCTTGTTATGGCGCTATCGGTAACAATTGTAACAGGTTTTTCTAACTTGATAATTTCATTCTTGCGAAACACTATTCCAAATAGTATTCGTATTATAGTGCAACTGCTGGTTATTGCAACGCTGGTAATTTTGGTAAACGAAATTCTGAAAGCCTACGTTTACGATGTAAGCAAACAACTTTCGGTATATGTTGGACTTATTATAACAAACTGTATTCTCATGGGACGCCTCGAAGCATTTGCACTTGGCAACAAACCGATACCATCGTTTATCGACGGCATTGCAAACGGCATGGGCTACGGAGTGATATTAGTAGTAGTAGCGTTTTTCCGCGAACTTTTTGGCTCGGGAACATTGCTTGGAATAAAAATAATACCTGAAAGTTGGTATGTTGTAGTAGATAAAAGCACCGGATATATTGCCGAAGGAAGCGGATTTTACTTAAACAACGGCTTGGTAATTTTACCGCCAATGGCGTTAATAATCGTAGGTTGCATAATTTGGGTGCATCGCAGTATTAATAAAGATTTACAAGATAAATAGACAACGATATGGAAAATTTTATAAATATATTTGTACAGTCGATTTTTATCGATAATATGATTTTTGCGTACTTTTTGGGTATGTGCTCGTATCTTGCAGTATCAAAAAGCGTAAAAACAGCCAACGGGCTTGGAATTGCAGTTACATTTGTTTTACTTATAACAGTACCTGTAAATTATCTTCTTAATCAATACGTACTTAGCGAAGGAGCGTTGAAATGGGCAAGCCAGTCGTTAGGCGGTATAGATTTGAGTTTCCTCAGTTTTATAGTTTTTATTGCAGTTATTGCATGGATAGTTCAGGTAGTAGAAATGGTTGTCGAAAAATTTGCACCGGCACTTTACAATCAACTTGGAATATTTCTTCCGCTTATTGCCGTAAACTGCGCAATAATGGGAGCATCACTGTTTATGCAACAACGTGTAGGCGATGAATATCATTCATTTAGCGATATATTGGCATTTGCATTAGGTTCGGGAATTGGCTGGTGGCTGGCAATCGTTGGCATTGCCGCAATTCGCGAAAAAATGAAATATTCAAACGTTCCAAAACCCTTACGCGGATTAGGAATTTCATTTATGATAACAGGATTAATGGCAATTGCCTTTATGAGTTTTATGGGTATAAAATTAATAAATTAAAAAATTGAAGTATGGATATAAAATTAATTTTAACAGCAATTGTAGTTGTACTTGCAATAATTATAATTTTAGTGTCGCTTCTCTTATATGTGAAGAAAAAAATTTCACCGGCGGGATTAGCAGTAATAAATATCAACGACAGCAAAAAAGAACTGACGGTAAACCCCGGTTCGACACTATTATCAACACTTTCGAACGAAAAAATATTTTTACCATCGGCTTGCGGCGGCGGCGGAAGTTGCGGAATGTGCAAATGTCAGGTATTAGAAGGAGGAGGCTCAATACTTTCTACCGAAACAGGATTTTTCACTCGCAAACAACAATTATCTAACTGGCGTTTAGGCTGTCAGGTAAAAGTTCGCGAAAACCTGAAAATACAAATCCCCGAATTTGTGTTAGGAATAAAAAAATGGGAATGTGAAGTGGTATCAAACCGAAACGTAGCAACATTTATCAAAGAATTTGTAGTTAAACTTCCCGAAGGCGAACACCTTAATTTTGTTTCGGGCGGATATATACAAATTGATGTACCTAAATACGATATTAAATACGCCGATTACGATATTGACAAGCGTTTTCGCGAAGATTGGGATAAATTTAAAATGTGGGATTTGGCATACAAAAATACCGAGCCCGTTGTTCGCGCATACTCAATGGCAAACTATCCTGCCGAAGGCGATATTGTGATGCTCAACATACGCATTGCAACACCACCGTTCGACAGGGCTACGGGCGGATTTATGAAAGTGCCGCCGGGAATTTGCTCGTCGTATATTTTTTCGCTCAAACCCGGCGATAAAGTTATGGTTTCAGGACCTTTCGGCGAATTTCATCCCATATTAAATTCACAACGCGAAATGCTGTATATAGGCGGAGGTGCAGGAATGGCGCCGCTACGTTCGCATATTTTGCATTTACTTAAAACATTGAAAATCACTAACCGTAAAATCAGTTATTGGTACGGCGCACGCTCGAAAAACGAAATTTTTTATGAAGAAGATTTTCGCGAACTCGAACGCGAGTTTCCAAATTTCTCGTTTAACATAGCGCTAAGCGCACCGCTACCCGAAGATAACTGGACAGGATATGTAGGATTTATTCACGATGTGATTTATAAAAACTATCTGCAAAATCACGACGAGCCCGAAGATATTGAATATTACATGTGCGGACCCGGACCAATGGCATCGGCAGTAATTAAAATGCTCGACAATCTTGGCGTTCCCAGCGAAATGCTGATGTTCGACGATTTTGGATAATAATGTAAGGCAATAATTTAAAATAAAAGAGCGCAGATTTTTTTATTTGCGCTCTTTTTATTCAATTACGAATTACGAAGAGTAGCATGCAGATTACGCAGATACAAAATCAATTAGCAATTAATAATTAACAATTAATAATTATTATTGAATACAATTACAAAATATAGAATAAAAAGCCTTTGTGTTCTTTGTGAAA
>JAITPP010000219.1 GCA_031289385.1 Prevotellaceae bacterium
CATTTCGGTAGAATTTTGATTGGTGTAGCCGAGTACGTTTCGCGCAAATTCAATAACGGCGCATTGCATTCCAAGACATATTCCAAAAAACGGAATATTATTTTCGCGTGCATATTTTACGGCAACAAATTTTCCATCAATTCCGCGACTGCCAAAGCCGGGTGCTACCAAAATTCCATTAACCGATGCCAGCAGTTGAGCGGCATTGTCGTTGTTTAATTTTTCCGAATTTATTGTTTTCACTATCACTTTACATTCGTTTGCCGCGCCTGCGTGTATAAACGATTCGCATATTGATTTGTAAGCATCGGGAAGTTGTGTGTATTTTCCGACAAGTGCAATGGTAACTTCGCATTTTGGATTTTTTACTTTTGCCAAAAATTCTTTCCATTGGCGTAATTCCGCTACTTTATTTTGAGGAAGATTCAGTTTTCTCAACACTATTTGGTCAAGTTTTTCTTCGCTCATTTTTATAGGAACATCATATATTGTAGGCACATCTATTGATTGTATTACGGCATCGCTATCGACATTGCAAAACAAGGCTACTTTTTTGCGAATTTCCATATTCAGATTTCTTTCGGTGCGCAAAACCAGAATGTCGGGTTGTACTCCGTTTTCCAACAATGCTTTTACCGAATGTTGAGTTGGTTTTGTTTTCAATTCGCCTGCTGCTGCAAGATACGGAACGAGTGTGAGATGTATTACAACAGAATTTGTGTTTCCCAACTGATAACGCAACTGGCGCACGGCTTCGATATAAGGCAGCGATTCTATATCGCCGACTGTTCCGCCTATTTCGGTAATCACAACATCAAAGCGATGCTGTGTTCCTACAAGTTGTATGCAGCGTTTTATTTCGTCGGTAATGTGAGGTACAACCTGCACTGTTTTTCCGAGATAATCGCCTTTTCGCTCTTTATTTATAACCGATTGATAAATTCGTCCTGTTGTTACATTGTTTAATTGTGATGTGTGGATGTTTAAAAATCTTTCGTAGTGTCCCAAATCCAAATCTGTTTCTGCACCATCTTCGGTAACGTAACATTCGCCGTGTTCGTAGGGATTTAACGTTCCGGGATCAACATTAAGATACGGGTCTAATTTTTGTATCGTAACAGAATATCCACTCGACTGCAACAGTTTTGCCAGCGACGATGCTATAATTCCTTTTCCTAACGATGATGTAACTCCGCCTGTTACAAATACGTATTTTGTGCTTGTTTCCATTAATAAATTTCTAAATCGAAAATCAAATTGTTTGATCGAGTAATTTTATTTTTTCTTCGAGAACTATAACTTCTTCTTTTGATTTTTCTATTTTACGTCTTACTTCGGATACAACGGTATCGGCATTTTTCGATTTTGCAAAAAAGCCTATATTGTTTTCCCAAAGGGCAATATCCGCTTCGATTTGACGAATTTGTCCGAGTAGTTTATCTCTTTCGCTGCGTAGTGTTTTTGTTTGTCCTTTGCCTCCTGCCTGAGTGTTTTCCAAGCGTGTTCTGAATTTCACTATTTTCCTGTCTTTTTCGCTTATATTCAACGATTTGAAAAGGTTGTCTATTATGTTGCGAAATTCTGTTTGTATTCGTGTTTTATCTTTTATCGGAACAAAGCCTATTGCTGCCCAGCGGCGTTGAAATTCTTTAAGCGCATCAAGGTTTCGCACTACATCTCTGCCTGCTTCGTATTCTTTTACTTCTTTAATTATTGCTTGTTTTGCTTTCAGATTTTCGTCATAGCGCGTATCTTGTTCTTTAAGCACGCTGTTGCGACTGTTAAAAAATTTGTCGCAGGCGGTGCGAAAGCGTTTCCACACTTCGGCTGAAACTTTGCGCGGAACAACTCCTATTTCTTTCCATTCTTTTTGTAATTTTATGAGTTGTTCGGTTGTTTTTTTCCAATCGCTACTTTCCGAAAGGGCTTCTGCCTGTTTGCATAAATCAAGTTTCAGATGAAGATTTTCGTCCATCGATGTCTTAAATTCGCCGTAAAATTTACGTTTTTTGGTAAAAAATTCGTCGCATGCTTTTCTAAAACGCAGATATATTTTTCCATTATCTTTTTTAGATGCAAAACCAATAGATTTCCATGCTTTTTGCATTTCTATCAATGTTTTCGACGATTTATTCCATTCTTTGTTTGTTTTTGTTTGGGCGGCAGCAAGTTCTTCTATTTTTTCGCAAAGTACTAATTTTGCTTTCAGATTTTGTTCTTGAAGTCCTTTTTGCTGCTCAAAATATTCTTGATGTTTTTTGTTTATTTTTGATGTTGCTTCTTTAAAGCGTTCCCAAATTTGTTCTTTCAGTTCGTTTGCTACGGGACCAATTTCGCGCCATTGTTCGTGATATTTTTGAAGTTTGCGGAAAGCGGTAACAACCGATGGTTCAATCAACAGTTCTTCGGTTTTTTCACAAAGTTGTATTTTCGCTTCAAGATTTTTCCTCAAATCCATGTCGCGCAATTCTTTGTTAATTTTCAGATAATCATAAAAATTTTCTACATGATGATTATATGTATCCCATAAATCTTTCATGTACGATTGCGGAATAGGACCTGTTTCGCGCCATTTTCTTTGAAGTTCTTTAAATGCTTGAAACGTGTGATTTATATTTTCTTTTTTATCAATAAGTTCTTTCAACTCATCAATAAGTTTTAATTTTATTTTATAGTTATCTTCTTTGCTGTTTTCGAGATTTCTGAGATATGCGCTGCGTTTTATTTTGTACGAATTGAACAGCGATTTAAACTCAATTTCGTATTTATCAACAGGCGCGATATAACTTTCTATATCGTTGCCTTTTGCTATATATTCTTGTTTGTAAACATCTTGCTCTTGACGTAAAATTTTGTAGAACGATGTTTTTACAGCATCAACATCTTTGCGGATTTTTTCTACGGGCTGATTATCCAAAATATTTCTGAAAGCGGCAATCAATTCCGATTTGTTCATTTCCGAAAAATTTGACGACACTTCTATGTCTTCGTAGCCGTCGTCTATATCAATTTCATCATCATCCAATTCAAATTCTTCCGATTCGGCAGCAATAAAGGCTTCTTCATTAGAAAAATCAATAATTTCATCAGCCGTTTTTTGCAACGAAATATCTTCGTCTTCGTCGATTAATTTTTCAACCGAAACAATATCAATTTCTATTTCGTCAATTGTTTCTTCCGATTCGGTTTCATTCTTAGTTTCGACGGCATTATCGTCAGCCTCAACAGCAACTTCGGTTTCAACGGTTGCTTCTTCCGATTCGTTTTCGTTCACAGTTTCGGCGGCGTTATCATCAGCCTCAACAGCAACTTCGGTTTCGTCGATTGTTTCTTCCGATTCGTTTTCATTCACAGTTTCGGCGGCGTTATCATCAGCCTCAACAGCAACTTCGGTTTCAACGATTGTTTCTTCCGATTCGTTTTCATTCACAGTTTCGGTTGTGTTATCAGCAGCCTCAACAGCATTTTCGATGTTGTTTTTTACATCATCGAATTGTTCTTCAAGAACAGAGTTTGTGTTATTAACATCCATAGCAATACATTTTTATTATAAACAGCAAGAACTATTCTTGCCAAATGAGACTGCGAAAGTAGTAAATAATTTTTAATGTTCAATGATTAATATTATTTTTTTTACAAATGTGATTGGCGAATTACCGTTATTTGTTACATATTTTTGTACATTTATAACAAGAATTAGTACATTTGCAAATATTGCAATTTGATTTAAAAAACGAATATTTTTTATAATCTTTACAAACTTTGTACCTTTGCAAACTTTATAACTTTATGAACTTTATGAACTTTATGAACTTTATGAACTTTATAAACTTTATAAACTTTATAAACTTTATGAACTTTATGAACTTTATGAACTTTATGAACTTTATAAACTATAATTATTATGCGAATTGATATACTTACAGTAGCGCCCGAATTGATGGAAAGCCCGCTAAATCACTCGATTGTGAAACGCGCCCGCGACAAAAACGTTGTGGATATTTACGTTCATAATATTCACGATTACGGAAAAGGAAATTATCGTCAGGTTGATGATTATTCTTTTGGTGGCGATTCAGGCATGGTGCTTAT
>JAITPP010000289.1 GCA_031289385.1 Prevotellaceae bacterium
GTTGATGTAATGTTTTGTTCTGCGCTTGTTTGTGGAACAGTTTGCAAAATAAAACTATCACCGTTTTCAATCATTATTTTTCTACCTTGAATTGATTCGCTGTATTCATTAAAGGACATATATTTTACGGTTGCATCCAAATAATAAATATTGTCGTGCAAAAATAATGCACAAACAACATGATTTATTGTTGCAATTGTTGGTAATGATAAGTTGTATGCAATACTATTTGTACCAATCCATGCAAATCGTGCATCAAAATTCAAAGCCTTTAACAAACATATTATAAGGTTTGCCATTCCTTTACAATCACCATATTTTTTACGTAATACTTCGTCTGCCGCATCAGGTTTAAAACCTGCTATACCTTTGGTATCAGCCAAATATCGTATATTATCCTGAACCCATTCATATACAGTTTTTATTTTTTCTTCATCCGAACTGCAATTTGATGTAATTTCTAATGCGTATTTGCGAATTAAATCTTCATCGTTTATAACGCTTGATGTTAATTGCATATTCCATTCGTACACATCTTGAAGGGTATTGAAAAATTTTTCGTTTATACCTTTATTTTCGGCATAATGATTTAGAATAATCAAATGAGGATAAATATAACTTGAATAAGATAGGTTATCTTCATCTGCCCAAGTGTCTAAATCTTTAATTGTATATGTATAAATATCACTGTCGGTAGAAGCATCGTATTCTACATATTTTGATATGTTTTTTTCGAAATTAAATGAATTAAACTCTGTATTCATCCAACGAGGAACAATAATTTTAACCGTTTTTTTTGCAATATAAACACTTTCGCTGAACCATATTTTTGTAAAATAGTGAAGATCTGTATATGTTTTTTTGATTTCAACATTAGCAGTTTCCCCTTTCTTAGAAAATGATAATTGAAAATAGCAAACTTTTTCATCCGTATCCAGCGTTCGTTCTCTAAAATAAAGCCTGTGCTCAGGTTTTGTATATCTTCCTTTTGATTTTATATTTACATAATCTACATGAGTATCATTTGCAGAGTATGTATCATATACAGTTATAGAATTTTTAAATTGAGTACACAAATAATCAATTTTTTTTATTTCTTCAACTATAATTTTTTTATTTTTGATTTTATATGTAAATATCTGTGTACATTCATTTATAACAATGTTACGCTTATCGTCGGTTGTTTGAGCAAAAACAGGAAAAACAGATAATAAACAAACAATAAAAATTATAAATCGCACATTATTTTCAAATTTAGAATACATACAGATATGTTTTATTTCAAAGCCTGATAAGTTACATTATGCAGCAATGTTTTGGGATCTGTTCCCGAAAAATTGGGGCTTACATTTACATAAATCAAAAGTATTAATTCTTCTTGCGGGTCGATAATATAATCTGTGCCAAACATTCCGCCCCAGCGCGACGTGCCTGTCGATGCTATTGAACGATGTGCATATTCGTCGCGAAAAACATCCCACGCCATGCCGAAACCTATTTCGCCGCGCAGGTTTCCAACGCCGTTGTGCCGCATCATTTCAAGTGTTTTGCGCCCAAGAATGCGAACGCCGTTAAATTCGCCATCGTTCAAAATCATTTGGCAAAATTTGGCATAATCTTCAATCGTTCCGTTTAAGCCTGCGCCGGTGCTAAAAAATTTCTTTGCGCCTTCGTATGGAAATGTTTGATAAATAGAATGTTTACTTCGTTGTAATTTGCCATTTCGTGGATATTCGTAAAGTGTAACAAGTCTGTCGATTTTGTCGTCGGGCAAATAAAAATAAGTATCTTTCATTCCGAGAGGATCGAGAATGCGCTCTTTTATAAACACATCAACCGATTTTCCCGAAAGTATTTCAATTAAATATCCAAGCACATCAACGCTCATGCCGTAGGTAAATTTTTCGCCGGGGTCGTGAGCCAAAGGAATTTTTGCCAAGCGGCGTATAGCCTCGCCCAAAGTTATATCGGCTTTGGTATTTAGCGGCGGAATTCCGTTTTTTGCGCATATTGCGGCAAGTTGAGTATCGTAAGCCGAAACGCCCGAAGTGTGCGTTATCAAATGCCGAATTGTAATATCGCGCGATGCGGGGCGTGTGGTATATGTTGTATCTTTGGAATTATAACTTGCGATAACTTGCGGATTTTCAAATTCGGGAATATATTTTTTTATGTTTTCGTCGAGTTGAAAACGTCCTTCTTCAAAAAGCGTCATAAGTGCAACAGCGGCAATGGCTTTGGTTTGCGATGCCATTCTGAAAATATCATCGCGCCGACACGGAATTTTAGCATCAACATCGCGCCAGCCGAAGGCTTTGTAATGTATAATATTTCCTTTGTGGGCAACAAAAGTAACGGCATTGGGCAACAATCCTTCGTTTATTAATCGCTGATACGCACTGTCGATACGGCGCAAACGAAGGGTGTCAAATGTTTTGTAAACATCTGCATTTTCGGTAAAACGTTGTGGTTTTTGCTGTGCTTGCATCGTGCAAAACAAAAGTGCAAAAACAAAAAACAATATATTTTTTTTCATAATTTAATTTATTTTATTGCAATAATCGGCTATCGACTTTGCAAAATTATCAAAACAGGCAAATTTTTCTTTATCGGGAATTCCTTTAATTTCAACGGGTTGGGCAATTTGTTCCCAGCCGATATTTTCGGCGAATTTTTGCAGATTTCTAAGTCCGCCGCCGCCCCAACTGCACGTTCCAAACAGAGCAAGAGCGCGGTTTTTTAATCCGTAATGTTCCATTTCGCGACAAAATATTTCCATCATCGGGTGCATTTCGCCGTTGTAGGCGCACGAGCCGAGTACAATGGTTTTGTATTTCCACGCTTCGCTCATAAGATACGAAACATGTGTTTTTGAAACATCGTAAATGCGAATATTTTTTACTCCGTTTTCGGAAATTATACGCGCCGTATAGTCGGCAATTTGTTCGGTATTTCCGTACATCGACGCAAATAATATCAAAACGCCGTTTTCGGCTTCGTAATTACTCCATTTGTTGTAAAGTTCCATCACTTTGGCAGGATTTTTACGCCAAACGAGTCCGTGAACAGGGCAAATGGCTTTTACCGCAACGCCTTGTAATTTGGCAAATGCTTTTTGTACCATTGCGCTGTATTTTCCTACAATATTGGAATAATAACGGCGCATTTCGTCTTCGTAAAAATCAAAATTTGCCTCATCATCAAATATTGCACCATCCAAAGTTCCGAAAGAGCCGAAAGCGTCCTGCGAAAACAAAATTTGACTTTTAGTATCATAAGCCATCATCGATTCAGGCCAATGTACCATTGTTGTTGTAACAAATTTAAGATTATGTTTTCCGAGATTTATTTCGTCGCCATCGGCTACTTCAATCAAATTTTCAGAAAAGTTAAAATATGATTTCAATATTTTAAATGTGAGTTTGTTACCAACAATTTTCACATCGGGATACCGCGCCACTACATTTTGTATTTCGCCCGAATGATCGGGTTCCATGTGATTAATAATTAAATAATCAAGTTTTCTGCCTTTCAAAACATCATTTATGTATGTCATAAAATTGTTTGTACTGCCGAGTTCAACGGTATCGAGCAAGGCTGTTTTTTCGTCATCAACAATGTAACAATTGTAAGCAATACCGCAAGGCAAAATCCACATATTTTCAAATAGTTGTTTTCGTCTGTCGTTTACGCTTATTACGTAAACATCATCATACACTTGTACGGGTTTCATACTATCAATAAAATTAAAATTTGCGCAAATGTACTAATAATATCTTTAAAAAAGAGTATCAGTCCGTTGGTATTTGGTTGTTGGTATTTAGTATCAGGTATTTGGTATTTAGTCGTTGGTATTTAGTATCAGGTATTTGGTATTTAGTCGTTGGT
>JAITPP010000121.1 GCA_031289385.1 Prevotellaceae bacterium
GGGAAAGATTGACGAAATACAAAATTACATTAAGCAAAACGAAATTGACATCGCCATTTTTGATGATGAATTATCGCCATCGCAAATTAAGAATATCGAAAAAATTTTAGAATGTAAAATACTCGATAGAACAAGCCTCATTCTTGATATTTTTGCAAAACGAGCAAAAACCGCTTATGCAAAAACACAGGTTGAATTGGCGCAATATCAATACCTGCTGCCGCGCCTTACCCGAATGTGGACGCACTTAGAACGTCAGCGCGGAGGCGGAATAGGACGTTACGGACCCGGCGAAACGCAGCTCGAAACCGACCGCCGAATTATTCTGACACGAATATCAAAACTGAAAGAACAATTAAAAAAAATCGACAAACAAATGATTTCGCAACGCTCCAATCGAGGCAATCTGGTTCGTTTGGCATTGGTGGGATACACCAACGTAGGCAAATCAACGCTGATGAATTTGTTGAGCAAATCCGACGTGTTTGCCGAAAATAAATTATTTGCCACACTTGATACCACCGTGCGTAAAGTTGTTGTCGAAAATCTTCCGTTTTTACTTTCGGATACTGTTGGATTTATTCGCAAATTGCCCACACAACTTGTCGAATCGTTTAAATCTACTCTCGACGAAGTTCGCGAAGCCGACGTTTTAATTCATGTTGTTGATATTTCACATCCTAATTGCGAAGAGCAAATAAACGTTGTAAAACAAACGCTGCATGAAATTGGAGCAACCGACAAACCCGTTTTTCTTGTATTCAACAAAATAGATGCCTACACTTTTGTCGAGAAATCCGAAGACGATTTAACTCCGCCAACAGCCGAAAATTATTCGCTCGAACAGTTGATGAACAGTTGGATTGCCAAAGAAAACGCACCATGTATTTTTATTTCGGCAAAATATAAAACCAATGTCGAAAAACTACGTAACGATATATATAAAATTGTAGCCGAAATTCATGCCGGACGTTATCCATTCAATAATTTTTTGTATTGACGAATTTTTGTTCTCGTTTGTTTTGTAATCACTAAGCAATTTAACTCCTTTATCTAAATTGTTAATTATTAACTGTTAATTATTAATTATAAAAAATCTTTACAAAATTATCATCTATATATTATTTGTTTAGTATCTTTGTAACAAATTTTAAATGAATAAATAAATCTACAAATTAAATGTTAACTCTTAAACAATTACGCGATAATTCTGCATTTATTATCGAAAGGCTGAATATCAAAGGGTTTGATGCTGAAAATATCATCAACGAAGTTATTAAACTTGATGATAACCGAAAAGCAATTCAAACAAAACTTGATACAAATCTTGCAGAACAAAATTCAATAGCCAAAGAAATAGGAATGTTGTTCAAACAAGGCAAGCAAACTGAGGCTGAGGCTGCAAAACAACGCAGCGTTGAACTTAAAGAATTGTCGAAAAAAATGCAGGACGAGCAAGCCGAAAACGAAAAACGGCTTTCAGAAAAAATAGTTTTGTTGCCGAATATTCCTCACACATCAGTACCTGTGGGCAAAACTGCCGATGATAACGTAGAAGTGCGGCGCGGCGGCATTATCAAAGAACTGAACGATGCGCTGCCGCATTGGGAACTTGCAAAAAAATATGATATTATAGATTTTGAACTCGGCGTGAAACTTACAGGCGCAGGATTTCCTGTGTACAAAGGCAAAGGAGCGCGTTTGCAACGAGCGTTAATTTCGATGTTTCTTGATATTAACACAGCAGCCGGCTATCTCGAAATTGAGCCGCCGATTGTGGTTAATGAAGATTCTGGTTTCGGCACAGGACAGTTGCCCGACAAAGAAGGACAAATGTATCACGCCCAACTCGACAATTTTTACTTGATACCCACAGCCGAAGTTCCCGTAACAAATATTTACAGAGATGTGATTTTAAATAAATCGGATTTTCCCGTAAAAATGACTGCTTATACTCCGTGTTTCAGGCGCGAAGCAGGCTCGTACGGCAAAGATGTGCGCGGACTTAACCGACTGCATCAATTTGACAAAGTTGAAATTGTAGAACTTTCGCTGCCCGAAAACTCTTATCAAGCGTTAGACAGAATGGTTAATCACGTTGAAGAAATAATTAAACAACTTGAACTGCCATACAGAATAATCAGACTTTGCGGCGGCGATATGAGTTTTACGTCGGCATTGACATACGATTTTGAAGTATATTCGGAAGCGCAAAAACGCTGGCTTGAAGTAAGTTCGGTATCAAATTTTGAATCGTTTCAGGCAAACCGTTTAAAATTGCGTTACCGCGATGAAAACAAAAAAACACAACTTGCGCATACGCTCAACGGAAGTTCATTGGCATTGCCGCGAATTGTCGCCGCACTGCTCGAAAATAATCAAACAGAACACGGAATATTAATGCCTGAATTATTACAAAAATATACGGGATTTGAAAAAATAGATTAATATGAAAATGTGATTAATGTGAGAAATAGATTAATGTGAGGATGTGATTAATTTGAGAATGTGAGAAATAGATTAATTTGAGAATGTGAGAAATATAAAATTATAAATTAATAATAAAAAAATAAAAAAAATGAAAACATTAAAATTAGCATTTATTATTGCTTTGTGCGGCATAATAATTTGCAGTTGCTCGAAAAAAAGCGACACCCCTGCACACCTTGTTGCAATTCCTAAAAACGCATCATTTGTACTTGCATTTAATGCAAAACAAATTGTTGAAAAAGCAGGATTGAACAAACCCGAACAATACAAATTCTATTCGGCTATTCAAGAAGAGCTAAATAGAATGCCTGCCGAACAATCAAAAGCAGTAAAAGATTTTATTAAAAACACCCGCAATTCGGGATTAAATCTTGATAATGTTTTTCTTTATTTGGTAATGAACGACAATGTTTTGGAAGACGAAACATATCCGGTGTATCCTTTGAGCGTAGGTATAACTTTTTTGATAGACGATTTAAAAACTTTTGAAAAATCTATCAAAGATAATGATGTAGCTACTTGGGATGGTGATGAAAAAGTTATTTCGCTGGGATATTATGTTTCACTGCAATGGAATGATAAAATTGCAGTAATAACATTTAACGCAGACGAAAATATTAATTTATTTAACACCGACGAGGCAAACAGCATATTGGCAAACGAATTATTTAAAGCCGATTATTCTGACAAAAACGATGCGTATTTATTTGCAGAAATGAATACAATAATTAATTTGGCAGAAGATTTTTCTAATGATTACTATTCAGCAAATCAATTAATAAATAACCTTGAGCAGTACAAAGATATGGCGATGTCGCTAACATTTAACGATGAAAAAGGCTCTTATGTTGCAGCAGCAAAATTATTGCCCGAAGAAAAAGCAAACGAACTATACGGAAAATATTATAAAACAGATTTCGACAATAATTTGTATAAGTATTTTCCCGACAATAGTTTACTGGCAATGAAATTTTCAATAAAACCGCTTGTATATTACAACGAATACAAAAAAGCAATTGGCATAGGACAAGCCGAAGAACCTACCGAATCAACAACCGAACAAGTTGAAATTATCGACGAAAAAGGAAATGTAGTAGAAACCGAAGACGTTGTTATAGATAAATACAACGGCTACGCACAAAACTACAACTACGAAATTAAAATGTTGATAGAACAATATGACGAAAAAGTAACATCGGTTTTAAGTTGTTTCACAGGCGATTTTCTCGGAAGTATTTCGGGACTTACCAATATGCTGCAGCCCGATTTTGCCGTTGCCGCAGGAATTGCCGAAGGTAAAGAAAGCGATGTAACAGCATTGATGAAAGAAGTCGGTTTTACCGAAAATGCAGATGGATATTATACTTTAAGCATAGGATATGTAAATTTTTATTTTGCTGTTAAAGAAAATATTGCATACGTTACTATGAGTACTAACGCCGTTGCAAAATTTCTTGACAAAGGTTACAGTCCTGATATAACATCGGCAAAAAGTTTTGGCAAAGAAATGAAAGATGCTTTTTATTATGTTTATTTGAATATCAACATTAACGATTATCCTGCGCTGCTAAAAACGTATCTTAATATGTCGCTTGGGACTGAACAAGCAAAAGTTATAATGCCGTTTTTAGAAAAACTTCAATCGATAAACGCTAAATCAGTGAATAAAAACGGCGGCGAATTTAGAATAAAATTCAACGAAAAAGAATATGCGTCTAAAATTATACTTAAAGCAATCGACGCTATTGCAGCATCTTATCTTGATTTTGAATACTAATTAAAATCCGCAATTTTGGAAACAATAAAATTAAATATCGTAAAGCCCAATATATTTTCCGAGTCTGAGGTTTCAGGCTCGGAAATTTGGAGTAAAAACCTTTGCTTTGAAAAAGGAAAAACATATCTGATTTATGCCGAATCGGGCAAAGGAAAATCATCGCTGTTTGATTTTATTTATTGCCGCCGCAACGATTATTCGGGCGAAATTTTATTTGACAAAAAAAACGCAAAAACACTTACCGTATCTCAAAAAAAAGAAATACGAAGCCGTAATATAAGTCTTGTTTTTCAAGGATTTCGTTTGTTTTCGGAACTTTCGGCAATAGAAAATGTAGAAATAAAAAATCGACTGACAAATCATAAAACAAAAAAACAAATTACCGAAATGTTTGAACAAATGAGCATTTCGGCAAAAATTGACACACCTCTGTCGCTGCTTTCGTTTGGACAAAAACAGCGGGTTGCGATAATTCGTTCGCTTTGTCAGCCTTTCGATTTTCTTTTGCTCGACGAGGCTTTTAGCCATCTCGACGAAACAAATTACAATACAGCATGCACGCTTATTGCCAACGAAGTGCAAAATCAGAATGCTGCGTTATTGGTTGCTTCGCTCGGCGAGGCTTATAAATTCAATTATAATCATAAAATTTTGCTGTGATGTTGATGTGGAAATTATTAAGAAAAAATTTAAGTATTCCTCAACTTGCAGGTTACGTTTTTGCAGGTTTTGTGGGGCTTTCCATAATTCTGTTCGGTATTCAGTTTTATGCCGATACACAACCGCTGTACAGTTCTAACGACAGTTTTTTAAATCCCGATTTTTTGGTGATAAATAAAAAAGTTTCGATGCTGTCGAATATATCATTATCATCAACAACATTCGACGAAAAAGATGTTGCCGACATAAAAAAACAACCGTTTGTAAAGAAAACAGGAATGTTTACATCAAGTAAATTCGGCATCCGCGCAACAATTTCGTCGTCATCATTCGGCGGATTTTATACCGAAATGTTTTTCGAATCCGTACCCGACGATTTTATTGATGTGCAAAGCGAAGATTGGATTTGGAGCGAAGAACAAAATTATATTCCTATAATTATTCCGCGAACTTATCTTACTCTTTACAATTTTGGATTTGCGCAAACACAAGGACTACCGCAGATTTCCGAAAATATTGTAGAAAAAATAAAACTGAGCATAACAATTTACGGAAAACAAAAAAGCAAAAATTTTGATGCCCGCATCGTAGGTTTTTCCGACAAACTGAATACCATACTCGCACCCGAATCGTTTTTGCTGTGGGCAAATTCACAATTCGGCAGCGAGAGTACATCTAAGCCATCGCGCATTCTCATAGAAACATACAACCCAAGCAATCCGCAGATTGCAGAATATTTCGGCGAAAAAAATTACGAAATTGCCGATTACAGAGGAAACACAGGCAAAGCCGCATATTTTCTTCGTTTGGTAATAATCACAGTACTGCTGATTGGATTAATAATCACGCTGTTGGCAATATCGTTAATGTTGCTGAGCATCAGTTTGCTCATTTATAAAAACAAAGAGAAACTTGAAAATTTAATATTGCTCGGATATTCGCGTGCAACAGTAGCAAAACCCTACCAAATATTAGGACTGACGCTAACCGTGATTATATTTATACTTGCGTTTATTGTTGTCGTTATTATGCGAAAATTTTATATAGAAAAAATTTCTATTTTGTTTGATAATCCCGAAATCGCCACAACAACATTATTCACATTTACAGCAGGATTTGCAATACTTTTTGTAATATGCGCCATAAACGCACTGTGGATACGCAAAAAAGTAAACGAAACGGCGAGGTGATTACTATTTACTATTGATTATTTACTATTTACTATTGATTATTTACTATTGATTATTGGTTATTTACTATTGATTATTGGTTATTGGTCATTTACTATTGGTTATTTACTATTGATTATTGGTTATTACAATTTACACAGATAAAAATCAATTACGAATTACGATTTTGTAGATAAAAACCCTTTGTGAACTTTGTGTTTAATTTATTAATCATTAATCACTAATCACTAATCATTAATCACTAATTTGCGTTCTTTGTGAAAAACTTTGTGAACTTTGTGGTAAAAAAAACAAGAAAATAGAATTGCAAACGCCTACATGCACGACGTGTAAAATTGAGAATTAAAAGAATACATTACATTTGGTATCAATCAATTTTCAAATTTAGATTTGTGGTATAATGCACGATGCTTATTCTATTTTTGTACTTTCATGTGTGTTGAATTTTATTCGGTAATCATAATATCTTCTATCACTACATCGCGCTCGTTGGGCTCTATATTGTTTACCCAATTAAGAATATTTTTGTATGAAACAACGCCGTAGAATGGAATATCGCTTTTGGTATATACAAACAGCAGCAAGTTGTGTTCCATCGGTTCGTCTGTGCTTTTTTCCGCAATATATTCAATGCCGGCAACAGGAAATTGAACGGCTTTTTTTGCTGTGAATTTCTCGTTTTGTTCATATTTGTTGGGAAAGACGAACGAGGCGGCGGTGTTTTCAAACAAAAATATTTTCAAATAACCTTCTTTATTAGGGGTAACGGAAAAGTTAATGGCATCGCCGTTTTTGTATCCATTACTTTGCAAACCGTTCACCTCTATTTTAAATTCAGAGTCGGTGGTGGTGCGATACCTTTTTACCTTTGCATCAATCATTACCACAGCATATAGTTTGCCGTCCACGCTGTTTTTTTCCTGCTCGTCGATTATTATAGTATAATCGGTTACTGCGCCGTGAAGTTCGATACTCGAAAACGAACTGAACAATTGCCAATATTTGTCGGTTGAACTAATAGTTGAAAGTATATCTGACGCTTTTATTGTTTCTTCGATGCCTGCTTTTCGCAATGCCTCTTTTTTTGCTTCCTCAATGGCTTTTTCTCTTGCCTGCTCCGGCGTAATATTAATAATAGCCCATCGCCCTACAACCCCTTTTATCTCTTGCGAAAAAAGGGGTTGCACGGCAACAAGCAAAATCGTAAATAAAACTGTACGTAACATGTCGGCTATCGGTTTTCAAACTTTTCCATTTCTTCGTTGAACACCTTTTGAAAAAGATGTTTATCGAAATCCAATTGGAGTTTGGCATCTTTTGAAATACGATTGGCGATGTTGTTTACCAGCAATTCCTTACTCATTTCTATGGCGATGTAATAAGTTATTCTGCCATCTTTTTCTGGAAAAGTTTTTTC
>JAITPP010000152.1 GCA_031289385.1 Prevotellaceae bacterium
AGGTTCACATTTTTAATGTTTTAATGCAACGAGAATCTCATATTCGGAGTTGAAAAATATTTTGTGTTCAAATATGCGATTCTCACAACGTTGTCAAAAATATACCCCCTGTTAAAAAAGAAGCTCATATTTATCTGTATATCAATACATTAATTGGTTTTTATAAATTTTAGTCGGACAGTAGTGAAATTTAATATGTTTTTTTCTAAACTATTATCAATATCAATAATAATTAAATCACCTGTTTCTTTATTAATACTAAGATTTTCAATTCCATTATCAACTGCAATATCTACTATTTTTTGCGTATTCTTAAAATCAAAACCGTTAATTGGTTCGAATATTCAAAACCCAATCCTTTATTATCGTAAGTGCTTAAAATAACGCTGTTCTGTTCTTCAAAAGCGTATTTGCCCATTGTTGCTGCTAATAATCTTATTCGCTAACTTACAAAACCAAATACCAAATACTAACAACCAAATACCAGCAACTAAATACTCATTCGGCAAATGCTTTCTTTATTTTATCAACATAATCAAGTTTTTCCCATTTGAAAAATTCAATATTTTTCGTAACTTCTTCGCCGTTTCTAATAAGTTTAACGCTCTTTTCATACGGGTTTCGTCCAAAATGCCCATAAGCAGCCGTGTCTTCAAAAATTGGATTTTTAAGTCCAAAACGTTCAATGATTTTTGCAGGGCGCAAATCAAAAATTTCAGAAATTTTATCGGCAATTTCGGCATCGCTGTACTTAATTTTCGCCGTTCCGTAGGTATTCACATAAATATTTATAGGTTCGCTTATTCCTATTGCATACGAAACCTGTACAAGCACTTCGCTTGCAACGCCTGCCGCCACAATGTTTTTTGCAATATGCCGCGCAGCATAAGCAGCCGAGCGATCAACTTTGCTTGGATCTTTCCCCGAAAATGCGCCGCCGCCGTGAGCGCCTTTGCCTCCGTAAGTGTCCACAATAATTTTGCGTCCTGTTAATCCTGTGTCGCCGTGCGGTCCGCCGATAACGAATTTTCCCGTAGGATTTACGTGTAAAATAAATTTGTCGCCGATAACGCCTTGAATTTTTTCAGGCAAACGGTTTTTTACGCGCGGAATGAGAATGTTGGCAACGTCATCTTTAATTTTTTCCTGCATTGCTTTTTCTTCGTCAAATTCGTCGTGTTGCGTTGATACAACAATTGTGTGAACGCGCTTTGGTTTGCCGTCGTTTCCGTATTCTACGGTTACCTGCGATTTTGAGTCGGGGCGCAGATATTTCATCTGTTTGTTTTCGCGCCGAATTACCGCTAATTCCTGCATTAACATTTGCGATAAAGTCAGCGATAACGGCATAAGTTCGTCGGTTTCGCTGCAAGCATAGCCAAACATTAAACCCTGATCGCCAGCGCCTTGATCCTCTGTTTTTTCGTGCTCAACGCCTTGATTAATGTCGGACGATTGTTCGTGAATTGCAGAAATTACTCCGCACGAATTTCCGTCAAACATATATTCCGCCTTAGTGTATCCGATACGATTTATAACTCGGCGGGCTATTGTTTGAACATCAACATAACCGGCAGAGCGAACTTCGCCGCTGATAACTGTTAATCCGGTAGTTACAAGAGTTTCGCAAGCAACTTTTGCATCTTCATCCTGACGTAAAAATTCGTCAAGAATTGCGTCTGAAATTTGATCGGCAACTTTATCGGGATGCCCCTCCGAAACCGATTCTGATGTGAATAAAAATCCCATAATAATACAATTTTAAATTTAAAATTAATAATTTAATAATATTTAATTATGAAAAAAGATGGCTGATAATTTTGCGACAGACATTGTCATTATTGCGTTTTAGCTTTTTTTTGTGTGGTTGCAAGCAGCCAAATTTTTCCACTTTCATAATGCAAAGATACAATAATATTTTAAAATACAAGTTTTTTTTGATTAGAAAAAGCACGCAGATAAAAAATAATGGTTAATGGTTAGTGATTAATGATTAATGATTAGTGGTTAATGATTAATGATTAGTGGTTAATGATTAGTGATTAGTGGTTAATAGCTACTAAATACAGAATACGGAATACGGAATACAGGATACGGAATTACAGAATTACAGAATACAGAATTACAGAATACGGAATACAGAATACAGAATACAGAATTACAGAATACGGAATACAGAATTACGGAATACAGAATTACAGAATACAGAATACGGAATACAGAATTACAGAATACAGAATTACAGAATACGGAATACAGAATTACCAAATACCAACGACAAAATATTAAAACCATTCATAAAGTAAATTTACCGAATAAAAATACTTATCTTTGCTATATCAAAATATATAAATGTTATGAAAGAGCAAAGTTTTAAAGAGCCTCCGTTTTTGTTGTCTTTATTGCCGGTGTTGGTATTGGTAGTGTTGTTGTTTGTTACAATACGCATATTTGGCGCGGATGCCTTGTCGGGAGGAAATCAAATTATTTTACTTACAGCATCGGCTGTGTGCTGTATGATAGCAATATTTTACAGCAAAATAAAATGGGCGGTTATAGAAAATACTATTGCCGGTAATATTTTTGGCGTTACGCCTGCAATATTCATATTGCTTATAATAGGCGCATTATCGGGTACATGGATGATTAGCGGCATCGTTCCCACATTTATATATTACGGCATTCAGATTATTCATCCAAGTTTTTATCTTGTATCAACCTGTATTATTTGCGCTGTTGTTTCGGTGATGATAGGAAGTTCGTGGACAACCATTGCAACAATCGGCGTGGCATTGTTGGGAATAGGGCAGGTGCAGGGTTTTTCGCCGGGATGGATAGCGGGCGCAATCATTTCGGGCGCATATTTCGGCGATAAAATTTCGCCATTGTCGGATACAACAATTTTGGCATCGTCGGTAACAGATACACCATTGTTTACGCACATTCGTTATATGATGATAACAACTATTCCATCAATGATTATCACACTAATTATTTTTACCATAGCGGGACTTTCGTACAATGCCACTGCTACCGAGCAAATTACACTTTACACCGAGTCGCTTAAACAAACGTTTAATATATCGGCGTGGCTGCTGATAATTCCTGCTGTTACATTTTTTATGATTATCAAAAAAGTTCCTGCCATAATTACATTATTTGCATCGGCGATGATGGCGGGTATTGCCGCTGTTATTGCACAACCTCATTTATTACACGAAATATCGGGACTTGAAACATCAGGAATAGCATCGCAATTTAAAGGATTTCTGATGATTTTTTACGGAAGCACTTCGGTAGAAACAGGAAGCGCCGAACTCAACAGTCTGGTTTCTACTAATGGCATGGCTGGAATGATGAATACCGTATGGCTTATAATTTGCGCAATGGCTTTTGGCGGCGCAATGACTGCCGGCGGAATGTTGAAAAGTATAACATCCGCTTTTATTCATTTAGTAAAACGCACCGTAACAATGGTTGCCTCTACCGTAGGCTGCGGATTTTTTTTGACACTCACCACTGCCGACCAGTATATCGCCATCGTTCTTACCGGAAATATGTTTAAAGATATTTATAAAAAACAAGGGTACGAAAGCCGTTTGCTGAGCCGCACAACCGAAGACGCTGTAACGGTAATATCGCCGCTTGTGCCTTGGAACACCTGCGGAATGACACAGGCAACGATTTTAGGCGTTCCCACTTTTGTATATTTGCCATATTGTTTTTTTAATCTAATAAGTCCGTTGATGAGTATAACAATATCTGCGATAGGATATAAGATTTTCAAAACAAAACCGAGGGATTAAATTTTGATTTTTACAAGATATTTTTCTGGCGATAAAATGTAAAATATAACCTTTTCTATTTTAGAATAAGATGCTAAAAATTCGGGGCAATTCAAATTGTCGCAGATGAAAGCCCTATTGTTCGTTATGACAACAGATTAATAGAAAAAGCGTAAAACATCCCCTTACAATTTCACGTAGGGTAAGGTGTAAAATATACTGAAAACGGTTAAAAAATATTCGTTCTAAATTTGTGAATTTATCTTAGCCCTTATTTTCAAAATTTTCCTTAGTAGCAAAGCAAACCACTCACAAATTTCCCTTATTCCTTATTTAAAATATTTTAATAAGGAAAAAACTAAGGAAAATTTGATACTAAAAGGATACTCACAAAAATAATGGTAAAAAAAAGAACGAACATTTGCAGAAATAACCCCTTATTTTTTACACTCCATCTGTTATGATTTTGTTTTTCTCACAATGAATTGCCTCCTGCTTTAGCAGGAGAAATAAAGTAATATAAACAAAAGGCTTTAGCCAAAATTTCTGATATATATTCGGCTAAAGCCTGTGAAAATTACTCTCTTTTATCCTCCATCTGAAGATGGAGGCAATTCAATCATTTGTTCGGGCGAGGTTCTACTTCGTTCGTGCTATCTCAACAAGTTTTACCTGTTTTTATTATTGGCAGGTAGAACCTGCAAAATAGCGCAAACGAGATAGAACTTCGTCTGAACGGGGAATTTAAATTAAAATTTAATCTAACCATTCTTTTCCCATATCCACTAAACTGCTTTTTACTTTCTCAACAGCAGCATTTGACCATTCTGACCTCGACCAATCATCATTGAATTTCAATATTTTATATCCTTTTTGAGTTTGAATACTTAATAAATATGCTCCCGCTGT
>JAITPP010000231.1 GCA_031289385.1 Prevotellaceae bacterium
TCACAAATTACCCTTATTTTCAATATTTTAATACAGGAATAAGGGAAAAAATGTTAAGAAAAATTTGATGCTACTAAGGGTACTCACAAAAATAAGAGTAAAAAAAGAACGAACATTTGCAGAAAAAACCTTAATTTTTTACACCCCACCCTAAAGGGGACTTTCCTGCACTGCCAAACTCTCTATTTAGGGGGACTGGGGGGCAATTCTTCATTCTCAACTCTTCATTCTTAATTCTACACGTCGTGCGGGTGGCGATTGTAATTCTAAATATCTTTTGCGCTCCGCACTCTGTCTGTTTGTTGCGTTTTTCATCATAGGGCGTTGCCCTATGCTAAAATAAGTTGCCCTTTCAGGGCAAGTAATTCGTAATTGATTTTTATCTGTGTGCCTCGTAATTTTTAATTCGTAATTGATTTTTATCTGCGTGCTGAAAATCAGAAGTTAAAGAAGTTAGAAAATAATTATTTCTCATCCTTAATTTCCCTTATACTTGAATACTAAATACTAAATACGTGAATACTTGAATACTAAATACTTGAATACTGAATACTTGAATACTGAATACTGAATACTGAATACGTGAATACTAAATACTTGAATACTGAATACTAAATACGTGAATACTGAATACATGAATACTAAATACTGAATACTTGAATATTAACTACCAACAACTTACAACTTATGACTTACAACTTACGACTAAATATCATTTTCATATTTCGTAATTTATTTTTACCTTTGCAACAAATAAAAAATAACATAAAAAAATTAAAAAAAATGAATATACCATCAAACTTAAAGTATTCAAACGATCACGAATGGGTTAGCGTTGAAGACAACGTTGCTGTTGTGGGAATTACGGATTTTGCGCAAAGTCAGTTAGGCGATATAGTTTTTGTGGACATACAAACCGAAGGTGAAACACTTTCGGCAGGCGAAGCGTTTGGCGCAATCGAAGCGGTGAAAACAGTTTCGGACGCTTTGATGCCTGTTTCGGGAACAATTATTGAGGTTAATGCTGCGCTTGAAAGCACTCCCGAATCGGTAAACAAAGATCCTTACGGCGATGGCTGGATGATAAAAATAGAAATATCGAATCCTGAGGAATTAGACAGTTTGCTTAGCGCAGAACAATATCAGGCAATAGCGCAGTAACATCGCAGCGTTATAATCTTACGGAAATAATTGTTGAGGAAGTTCAAAAATTTGCACTTCCAAGTTGGTTATTTTTGAAAAAAGAGAAACATAATTTTGGAATGAAATTTTGTGCAATTATTTTTCATAATATCCTTTTGCTGATAATATTATAACAATTACAGTTTCATCGTTAATGGAATAAATTAATCTGTCTTTTTTATTTATGCGTCGCGCCCACACTCCACTCATGTCGCCTTTCAACTGTTCGGGTTTTCCTGTTCCTGTTTTGGGATGTTCGATTAATTCTTTTAATAAATTATTCAATTTTTTAAGTACAGACACTTGCCCCGATTGTTTCCAAAATCGTATATATCCTCGTCGGCAATTTGAGAAAATTTTAATTGGTACATAATAAAAAATTATTTAAGCCCTAAATATTTTTCCAAATCTTCTTCTTTAACACTAATCGTATTTCCTTGCTCTGCTTGCTGCATTGATAATTTTATTTTCTCTACATTTTGCGGAATGTTAAAGTAAGTATCTTTGCTTGGACTCGGATTTTCTATCACAATATCATTATCTGTAACAGGAACAATTTTATACGATTTATTTTTAGAACGTTGTACTAAAATTTGTTCTCCATTATCAACTCTATCAAAGTAACTTTTTTGATTATCTCTAAATTCTTTACTGCTTATTATTAACATAATTTCATTATTTAATATTTAAATATGATGTACCATTTTGGTGCAAAGTGATAAAAAATAATTAATATTGAAATTTTTTACAATTTAAAATAACGCACATAATCTTTCTCGCATTGAAAAAGATTGTTGGGTATGTATGATTTTAAAATACATTTTGCACAAAGCAATGATATGTCGCCTACTTTTTGACTATTTAATTTCCAAACACTTACGACTTACAACTTACGACTTACAACTTACGACTTACGACTTACAACTTATGACTTATGACTTACAACTAAATCTATTTATTCAACAACTGCAAATCGCAAAGATGCCTGTATATGCCGTTTTTGTCGGTTAGTTCGTCGTGAGTTCCGCGTTCTGCAATTTTTCCCGAATCAAGCACAATTATTTGATCGGCATTGCGAATGGTTGATAAACGATGCGCAATTACAACGGATGTACGATTTTTCATCAATTTTATCAAAGCATCCTGCACAAGTCGTTCCGATTCGGTGTCGAGCGCCGACGTGGCTTCGTCTAAAATAAGTATAGGCGGATTTTTAAGTACGGCGCGGGCTATCGCCAATCGTTGCCGTTGTCCGCCCGAAAGTTTTCCGCCTCTGTCGCCGATATTTGTGTAATAACCGTTTTCGAGATTGGTAATAAATTCGTGTGCGTTGGCAATTTTTGCAGCTTCAATCACATCTTGTTCGTTGATATTTTCCATGCCGTAGGCGATATTGTTTATTACGGTATCGTTAAATAAAATAGCCTCTTGTGTAACTATTCCCAGCAACGAAATTAAATCTTTGGGCTCAAGATTTTTTACGTTAATGCCATCTATCAGAATTTCGCCCGCCGTAACGTCGTAAAAACGCGGAATGAGATCGGCAATAGTAGATTTTCCTGCGCCCGAATGTCCTACCAGAGCATACATTTTTCCTTTGGGAATTATCAGATTTATATCGGTAAGCACAGGTTCGATTTCGTATTTAAACGATACGTTTTTAAATTCTATTTGATTCTTAAATTCTTTGACAGATATTGGATTTTCCGATTTTTTTATTGAAACGGGAGTGTCGATAATTTTAAAAATTCTGTCGGCGGCGGCTGTTCCTCGCTGAAAACTGCTGTATGCCCGCGAAACTTCTTTTATGGGAACAAGAACGCTGTAATACAAACCGAAATAGGCAATAAGCGTTTCTATTCCGAAATTAAATTCGCCGTTAAGGATAAAAACACCTCCAACCAATAACACAATGGCAGCAACCGATACGCCTAAAAATTCGGATAGTGGTCCTGATAATTCCTGACGGTAAAACATTTTTTTTGTTACTTTACGATGTTGTTCGTTAAGTTCGTCGAAGTGTTTATTTTGGTGTTTTTGAGCGTTAAAGGCTTTTACAATTCTGATTCCCGAAACGGTTTCTTCCATCGTACTCAAAATATCGCCTTGCAGTTCCTGTGCTTCGGCGGCTTTTCGTTTCAGACGTTTTGCGAGCCTGCTTATAAAAAACATCAACAGCGGCAATGCCAAAACTGTAATCAAAGTAAGTTGATACGACATCATAAACAAAACTATCATGTAACCTACAATGTAAACAGGGTCTTTGAAAATAACCTGAAACGATGTTACAATGGTATTTTGCACTTCGGTAATATCGTTTGACATGCACGACAGCAGGTTTCCTTTACGTTGCTCGGTAAAATATCCTACATCCATTCGGGTGATTCGCTCGAAAAGATTTTGTCGCATATTTCGCATTACATACGTTCGCATCGAGGCAAGAATTCGTTGCAGCCAGTATCTGAAAAAATTTGTAAAAAACGAGGTTATAAATACAAATATACAAACAAGTATCAATGCCGTAAGCCTGCCGTAATTTTGCACTAAATTATGCATCATTAAACTGAAAGTATCGACAAAATAATCTTTCGAAAACTCAAAAGAATGAGCCGCAGCAGGAATATTTTCGTAAGCATTGGTATCGAAAATTATTTTCAACAGCGGTATTATCAAAAGAAAATTTAGGGTGCTGAAAATTAGTCCGAAAATTGTTACAAAAATATATTTAGGAACAAATCTGCTAAATGGCTTTGCATACGATAGTAATCGTTTTAATGTTTTATTCATGACATTGATTTTTAAGTTTCAAGATGTGAAATCTGAAATCTGTAATTTTAAAATGTATTTATTTTTCTTCTTCAAAATCTATATAATCGCCTACGTTTTTATCAACTTTTTTCTCTTTTTTGTCGGTTTGGTTAATGCTCACCTGCCCTTCACGTTTTGTTTGTTTTTGCTTTGTTGTATTATTAAATTGTTCGGTAAATTGTTTCTCCATTCGTTGTACAAACCGGCGCATAAGGTAGGGCAACAACAAACGTAAGATATAACTTATCAAAAATATAAAAAATAAAATTGTAAAAAATATTTTCATTTACTCTATATTATATTATTAAAGTTCGACATAAAGGCACAAAGGTAGTAATAATTTTTTGTTTTTAATAAATTGTTAAGTCGTAAGTCGTAAGTTGTAAGTCGTAAGTTAAGCAAAAGAAGTTAAAAAAAGTTAA
>JAITPP010000294.1 GCA_031289385.1 Prevotellaceae bacterium
AGTTTTTAAAGTTCATAAAATTTGTCAAGTTTATAAAGTTTGTCAATTTTGTCAAGTTTGTCAAGTTTGTCAAGTTTATAAAGTTTGTAAAGTTTATAAAGTTCGTAAAGTTTATAAAGTTTATAAAGTTCGTAAAGTTTATAAAGATGTTTTTTAATCAACAATAAAAAGGCTAAAAAAATGAAACTCTATATTTTTTGCAAAGTAAATTGTTTGTAGGTTTTGCCTGTAAAGGCAAGATTTTCATAACCGCAGGTAAGGCATAAGCCGTAGCCCATAAGTGTTCGAAACATTATTATATGTTTATTATCAATATTTTGTCCTTATAAATCTTGATAAATTGAACGGTTATATTATCCAATTCCAATTAAAACATCCATTTGATAGCATTAATTATGCTCCTTTGAGAAACAATAAATGTAGTATAAATAGTTAAACAATTTGGAATTTTACACAATACCTTTCAGGGCGCGTGATTTGTAATTGATTTTATCTGTGTAAATCTGTTTCATCCGTGTTATCTGTGTGCTTCATAATTTTTAATTGTTAATTGTTCTTTTTGTAGCTAAGCATTGCCCATGTGTTGAAAAACAGGGCGAAACTGCAAAGGGCTATGAGTTGTGTTGTGAGGTTTGCGATGCCGCTGCCTTTCAAAAAAATCATTCGCATTACTTGTATCAAATATTTTAAGGGATTTATTGTTGTTATATATTGCGCCCATTGTGGCATGCTCGAAATGGGTGTAAACAGTCCGCTCATCAATATCATTACTATGATGAAGAAAAATATAATAAACATCGATTGTTGCATGGTTTCGGAATAGTTGGAAATTACCAAACCTATGCCCGAAACGGTTAATATGTACATGGTTGCGAAAGTATAAATTGTCGAAATATTTCCCGCAGGCGTTAAACCGTATATCAACGCTATCAATATCAGGCAAATGCTTAATACAAAAAATCCTATTATCCAATAAGGAATTAGTTTTGAAACGATAAATGTGAACTTACCCACAGGCGTTACATTTATTTGTTCGATAGTTCCCAACTCCTTTTCGCTAACTATATTCAGCGCAGGCAAAAAACCGCAAATGATGGTGAGCAGCATCACAATAAGCGCAGGAATCATAAAAATTTTATAATCCATAAAAGCGTTAAACATATTTTGCGAAACTATATTAATTGCTGGTAATACATTGTTTGCGGATTTATAAGTTTGTTCGCCGTTCAGTTCGGATGCAAAATCACCGACAATTCTCGCCATATAGTTTGCGCTTAAAGTTCCTTTCATCCCGTTTACGGCGTTTGCCGAAATCATTACAGCAGCAATTCCTTCGTTAATCAAACGCTTTTCAAAATCGGGCTGTATTTCCAAAATAATATCGGCTTTCCCCGATTCTACGTTTTTCAGAGCATCGTTGTTGGTTGCCGAAATATCCGACAAGATAAAATACGATGATGCCGCAATTTTATTTGTCAGCCGCTTTGAAAAAACGCTATGATCGCTATCAACTATATCAACGTTGATATTTTTGATTTCCTGATTTGCAGCCCAAGGAAAAACCAGCATCGCCATCAAAGGCAAAGCAACAATGATTTTCGGAATAAATGTGTTTCTGAAAATCTGTTTAAATTCTTTTTCTATTAAATATCCGATAATCATAAACGTGTTTTGAATTTATTTAAACTTATTGTAATAATGACGATTGCCATGCCTGCAAGTATCACCATTTCTTTAATAATATACTCTACGGGCGCAGCCTGAATCATAACCTTTTTTACGGCTGCAATGTACCAGCGGGCAGGAATAATTCCCGAAAACCATTGCAAAATATCGGGCATATTTTCTATGGGAAACATCATTCCCGAAAGCAACATAACGGGCATCATTAATCCCATTCCCGATGCAAGTATAGCCGCCGCCTGCGTATTTACCAATGTGGAAATCAGCAATCCCAGCGATAATGCCACCGCTATAAACAATAAAGAAATAACGGCAAGCCACAAAAAATTGCCCGATACAGGTACATCCAATACAAAAACAGAAAGCAGCAAAACAGTAATCAGGTTGAAACACGAAATTATAAAGTAGGGCGTCATTTTGGCAAGAATTATGTGTAATGGTTTTATGGGCGACGCAAGCAAAACTTCCATCGTTCCCATTTCTTTTTCGCGAACAATGGCTATCGAAGTCATCATTGCGCAAATAAGCATCAAAATCATGCCCATAACGCCGGGAACAAAATTATATGCACCTTTCATCGCAGGATTGTAAAGCATACGTATTTCGGGAACGATAATTTTTTCATCTCCTCGCCTACCCCATTGCGCCAAATTTTGCAACGCCAACGACTGCCGATACGATGTTATAATGTTGGATGCGTAAGCAATTATCGCCGTTGCCTGATTCGGGTCGGTGGCATCTGCCAGCAGTTGAATATTTGCATCGCCTGTGTGCAACATTCTTTCGTTGAAATTTTCGCTGAATATTATTCCCAAACTAATATCGCCTTGCGTAAATGCGTTATCAATAGCGTGATGACTGTTCAAAATTTTTTCGACTGTAAAATATTCGCTTGCATTTATTTGCTCAATTATGCGATGTGTCGAAATATCATTTGACGTGTCGAAAACGGCAACTTTGGTATTTTTCAGTTCGGTGCTGATAGCAAATCCAAACAAAATTATTTGCACCACAGGCATTCCGATTAATATCAACATTGTGCGCTTATCGCGAAAAATGTGGAAAAACTCTTTGCGAACAAACTCTGTAAATTGAGAATTGAAAATTGAGAATTGAAAATTATTTTTTTTCATTGATTTCTTTTGTTGTTTTAACAATACTTACCAATAGACGTATCAACTCATCACAATCGTTATAAATAGAAATAAAACTTTTTTCGGCAATATATTCACTGTCTTTCAATAACATAGCCAATAACCTGTTTCGTTAGCTTCTTTCAGAGCAATGTTCATTTTACTAATAAAATTTGCTCTTGATTGTGCGTGCTCCGCTTCTCGTACCAATGCACCTATAGCCGTTCCGCTGCGCAACATTTGTTTAGATAACACAAACTCTCGTTGCTCTCGACTCAAAAATTTATACGCCTTAATTATTCTCAAAGCAAACTTATACGATTTGTCTTTTACTATATTTTCTTTCATATAATTTGGTATTATGTAATT
>JAITPP010000310.1 GCA_031289385.1 Prevotellaceae bacterium
ACTTACGACTAATCTTTAACAACTTTCAAAACATCGCCATTATCTTCTACAATTTTTTTCATCCAAAATTCGGGTAATTGAGGGTGTGCCTGTTGTACGGGATAATTTTCACTATACCCGAATTGTTTTATAATATGAAGAACACAACTTTATTCAAATCATATTTATTTATGAAAAGAAATCTTTTGACTGGCAGCCTCATCTTTCATCATTCTCAGCCAGCGCAAATAACCTGCAATTGCCAAACATGAATACAAAAGATAAAGTGATGCTGAAATTGGAATATTTTTGTAAAAATATAAGCAACATGTAACTGCATCAACCACAAGCCACACAAGCCATTGCTCTACATATTTGCGCGAAAGCATCCACATTGCTATAATGCTTAACGATGTTGTAAACGCATCGACATAAGGTACTTTGCTGTTGGTGAATTTTATTAAAATATATGTTATAAAAATATCAATAATCACAAATAAAAAGGCAAGATGCAACCATTTTTTTAAAGGCGTTTTGCTTATGGAATATGCCTTTCCGCTTTCGGGTTTATGATTATTCCAAATAATCCATCCGTAAATTCCTGCCAAAATATAGTAAATATTCATTCCCACATCGGCATATATACCTTTCTGAAAATACAAAAATCCGTTTACCGCAGGCATTATAAGTCCTACAATCCATAAATAAATATTTGCTTTGTATTCAAAATACAAATACAGCAAACCCAAAGCTGCGCCTACTATTTGAAGTATTATTTCAAGTTTCATAATTTATTTTTTCTGCTAAAATGTTACCGACAAATTTATCATAAAATTGCATGTTGCCTGTGGATAATATCCCATATAATTCGAGCGATACACTACATTTTCCGCAGCATCTTTAATGTATGCGCTGCTTCCCCAGCCGTTGCTGCTGTATTTTTTTCCGAAAATATTATTTACGGTTATTCCAAAATTTAATGTTCCTAACGACTTGGTTTGCAGTGAATAATCAATACGAATGTTATTTAAAAAATATGCATCAAGACTTAAATCATCTTGTTCCGAATTTGTAACATATTGCTTGCCGACGTAAACAGAATGTAGCGCCGTTGTGAAATTTCCAAATTTTGCCGATAGCAGCGAACCCGCAATAACACTCGGCGAATAAGCAATTGTTGCTGTTCCGATATAATTTGCAGTTTGGGTATAAAGTGCGTTCCAATCTTCGTCATAATCGTCGAGATATTCGGTGTAATTTTTTATTTTATTTTTGCTGAAAGTCGCATTAACATTCCATGTCAGCCAATCGGTAAATTTTATTCCAGCCGCTAATTCTATTCCTGCGCGGTAACTTTTTGCAACGTTATCGGTAAGCGGCTCGCCAATATCGTTGGTTTCGCCTGTAAGCACAAGTTGATTTTTATAATTCATTAAATATAATGTTGCATCGAAATTAAAAATATTATTGCGAAAATTATATCCTAATTCATAATCTAAAAGTTGTTCTGATTTTGGCGTTGCATTAAATTTTGCATCTGTAAAATTATTTCGCGTAGGCTCTTTGTTGGCAACGGCAAACGATGCGTAGGCATTGCTCGTTTTATTAATTTGATAATAAAAACCAAATTTAGGATTGAAAAATCTGTAAGCATTATCAACCGTTAAGCCTTGCATTTTTTCGTTTATCCAATCCCAATTATCGTTTTCGCCGTTTATTTTATGATTTATCTGACGATATTGCAAATCGGCATAAACATTAAGATTTTTGGCAATTTCATAGTTTGCTTTTGCAAAAATATTTGCATCTGTTTTGCCTGTATAATTTCGATAATATTCGTGATTTGCATCAATATTTCCTATGTAATTTTTCACCCAGATAACATTTCCCCAATGGTTGCCAACGTATCTGTTTATGCCGCCTCCGAGCGATGCCGAAAGTTTTTGTGTTTTATAATTTAATGAAAAAACGCCTCCGAAAAAATCGTTATCCATTTGCTTGCGGCGAACAAGATTCGTTTTTTTTATTGTCGCGCCATCGGCAACAAATGGCTGCAACCCGTATTCTACAAGAGTTCGAGCGTTTTTATATTCTTCGTAATATCCATCTCCGCGCGTATAGTGCAGGGTTGCATTAAAATTCCACTTCTCATTTAAAATCTGATTGTACAACAACTGATAATTGCGTTGAAGATAATTGTCGGTTTGATTGTCATAAAAACCTGTTACGTTTCCGTTGTCATCCTGAATTTCGCCGCAAGGATTGTAACGGCGATTTTTTGCCATCTGTTCGGCATCTATTCCATCCCATGCGTGATAAGTTTTTTCTTTCCCGCCGAAAGTGATAAACTTAACAACGGCGCGGTTTCCATAGTATGCTCCCTGTGCAAAATACGAACGCAATCGCGACGATGCTCTGTCGATATATCCATCCGAATTTATGTTCGATAATCGTGCGCTCAGAGCAAAATGATTTTTCAAAATTCCTGTTCCCAATTTAACAATTTCGCGATGCGTATTATACGAACCCGCCGACAGCGAAACGTTTCCGTAAGGCTCATTATCTATCGCCTCTGTCCGCATATTTATGCTTGCGCCAAACGCTCCCGCCCCGTTTGTTGACGAGCCAACTCCGCGCTGCACCTGAATATCGGCTACCGACGATACAAAATCGGGCATATTTACCCAATACAACGAATGGCTTTCGGCATCGTTCAGCGGAACGCCGTTGGTTGTTACGTTTATGCGAGTCGCATCAACGCCTCTGATACGAACGCCTGTGTAGCCTATTCCTGCGCCTGCATCCGAAGTTGCAACCGTTGACGGCATAAGCGTAAGCAAAAACGGAACATCTTGTCCGTAATTTGAACTTTTAATAAGACTTTTTGTTAGCGACGAATGTGTAACGGGAGTCTTGCTTTCGGCGCGAGTGGCAATTACTTGAATTTCATCTAATTCAACAATTCGCACCGAATCGTTTTCTTGTGATAATGCCGCCGTAAATGCAGTGCAAAACACAAACAATGTAATAACATTTTTCTTCATCTTTTCTATTTTTTTTGATTAACACAGAAAAGGGGATACTTCTCTATTGCTTCCCTACGTCGGCATTATCCGAATCAGGTACAATGGGTATAATCTCAGCCCGTAATATTTAGGCACCCCTTAGCTTATTTGCTGCAAAAGTAATAAATATTTTTGAAATAGAAACAAGTATATTAGTATTCAGTATTCCGTATTCCGTATCTGTAGCTTGTTCTTGATTCTTGGCTCTTGATACAGAATACTGAATACAGAATACACAATACGGAATACACAATACGGAATACAGAATACGGAATACACAATACGAAATACGGAATACCAACAACCAAGCAATAAGGTTAATTTTTATTAAGATTTTGCATAAATAAAAATATTAATATTTATTCAATTACTTTTGTAATAAGAATGACAAAATGAAGAAAATTATTTTAATATTTTCAGTTATAATCTGTGTATTGAATAACAATTCTTATGCAAATACACAGCAGATAAACGAAACATCGGAATCAACAAATATTTTTGATGCCGAAAGTTGTTTTATTTTGGAAAATACTGAATATTATAATTTTTCATTAACCAATAAATTAAAATCATTATCGTGCTTACTGCTTAATGCCGCCGACGACGATAACAACAACGAACAATTCTGTGCCAATTTATTTAAAGAAAAAGGCGAGCAAGATGAAGAATATTCTGTAAATTATTTTGATAATACCGGTACAATTCAAAATAGTAAACCATATATTTGCTTTTACCAAAATGCAGTTATCGAACGCTTGTTTGATATTTTTTGGTTAGGGAAAAACAAATACTTATAGATTCCGTATAAATTTCTTTTGATTTATTTTTAATAATAATAATCGGAGTTTACTAACTCTGCTTGTTGTTTTGATATTCAATAAAACAACTCACAATTTTAATAATTTAAACAATATGATTAACAAAAAAATATGTATTATTATTGGAATAAGGCTTGGATATAAATTTTGAAAATATAAAATACATTCAATCATTCTTTTTTTCGAGGAGGCTGCACAAAAATATCTTGTGCAGCTTCTTTGTTTTTTTTATACACGGATGCGAAGTAAGAATCAATGATTTGCCTTAGTGCTTTTTCAAATCAACTAATTAAGCAAATTAATCAAAAAACAAATCAACAAATAAATATCTAAATATAAGTTAAATAATGAATAATGTTAATAAAAAAAATTGTGAAGTCATAGTATTTTCATACCTTTGCAAGTCAAATCAATATAGAAATTAATACGATATTTTACAATAAAATTATGGCAGAATTAGAAACAACAATCTCAGAATCAGAGAACATTAAGAAAAATGAAAATTATACAGCCGACAATATTCAGGTTTTAGAAGGCTTGGAGGCTGTTCGCAAACGCCCTTCGATGTACATTGGCGATATTGGCGAAAGAGGCTTGCACCATTTGGTTTACGAAGTTGTTGATAACTCAATCGACGAGGCGCTTGCAGGATATTGCACAGAAATAAATGTGTCGATAAACAAAGATAATTCAGTAACAGTAAGCGATAACGGGCGCGGAATACCTACCGGAATTCACAAAAAAGAAAATAAATCGGCGTTGGAAGTTGTGCTTACCATACTTCATGCAGGCGGCAAGTTCGATAAAGGAAGTTACAAAGTTTCGGGAGGTTTACACGGAGTAGGCGTATCGTGCGTAAATGCTTTATCAATACTACTGATTGCCGAAGTTTTTCAAAACGGCAAACATTTCATACAGGAATACCGAAAAGGAATACCGCAATACGATGTAAAAGTTATCGGCGAAAGCGATAAAAACGGCACTACAATTACATTTCATCCCGATCCTGAGATTTTCACAACCACGTTAGAATACAAATACGAAATTCTTGCATCACGCTTGCGCGAACTTGCTTATCTTAACAAAGGAATTCGCTTGAATATAATAGATTATCGCAACGAAGTGGAAATTGAAGGCACAGAAGAAAAGAAATTTGTTGAAGACAGTTTTTATTCAAAAGATGGGCTGAAAGAATTTGTTCAATATCTTGATGGTACGCGCGTTCATTTAACCGAAAATCCAATATATCTTGAAACCGAAAAAGCAGGAATTCCTGTGGAAATAGCAATGCAATATAATTCGGGATACACCGAAAATATTCATGCTTACGTAAATAATATTAATACGATTGAAGGCGGAACACACCTTACTGGTTTCAAACGCGGACTTACGACAACGCTGAAAAGTTTTGCCGAAAAAAACGGATTTCTTGCCAAATTGAAATTCGATATTGACCCCGCCGATTTTCGCGAAGGATTAACAGCAATAATATCAGTAAAAGTTGCCGAACCCCAGTTTGAAGGACAAACAAAAACAAAACTCGGCAACAGCGAAGTTCAAGCCGTTGTATCGCAAGCAACAAGCACAGCCCTTGAAAATTATCTGGAAGAAAATCCAAAAGACGCAAAAATAATAATAGAAAAAGTAATTCTGGCAGCAACAGCACGCAATGCAGCACGCAAAGCACGCGAAATGGTACAGCGCAAATCGCCGCTTTCGGGCAGCGGATTGCCGGGGAAATTAGCCGACTGCTCGAGCCGCGATGCAACAATTTCGGAATTGTTTTTAGTCGAAGGAGATTCGGCAGGCGGCTCTGCAAAAAGCGGACGCGACAGATTGTTTCAGGCAATTCTTCCGCTAAGAGGTAAAATTCTGAACGTTGAAAAAGCAATGGAACATAAAGTTTTTGAAAGTGAAGAAATACGAAATATCTACACTGCGCTTGGCGTAACAATAGGCACAGAAGAAGATTCAAAAGCCTTGAACATGGATAAACTTCGCTATCATAAAATAATAGTAATGACGGATGCCGACGTCGATGGAAGCCATATCGACACTTTGGTTATGACGTTCTTTTTCCGTTATATGAAAGAACTTATACAAGGCGGATATCTTTATATTGCTGCGCCTCCTTTATATTTGGTAAAAAAAGGAAAAGAATCGCGCTACTGCTGGACAGAAGACGACAGACTGCGAGCAATAGACGAAATGGGAAAAGGAAAAGAATCGGGAATAGCGGTACAACGCTACAAAGGTTTGGGAGAAATGAATCCCGAACAACTGTGGGATACAACAATGAATCCCGAAAACAGAATTTTGCGACAAGTTACAATCGACAACGTTGCCGAAGCCGACAGAATTTTCTCGATGCTTATGGGCGACGATGTTCCGCCACGCCGCGAATTTATTGAAACTCACGCAAAATATGCAAATATTGACACCTAAAATTTTCAGCATGAGAAATTACAAAAAAACAGCCTTAATTTTTATTGTATTGTTTCTACCATTTCTGACATTGGCAAATGGAATTAAAGCAGATACAATTGCCAAAAAATCGGCACAAATAAAAACATTAATAATAGAACGCGATACTATTGTTAAAACAGTAGATGACACAACTTTTTTAGGCAATTATGCAATAAAAATTACTAAAAAACACATCACACAAAAAATATTCGACACCGTTTATTACATAGACGCAACGCCACTTTCAATAGAAAGCCCATTAATCGCCGAAACAGGCAACGAATATAAAGATGATGATGAAAATGACGACTATGACGAAAATGATATAGGCGGCGACGAATACTCCGAAACCGATTCGGAAGAAGAACTTTCGAAATTTGCAAATGCAGAAATAAGTTATAAAATTCCCGCATCCGATATTTATCCAACATGGACAAACGCAACAGTTAATCCATATAAAATTGATGTAGCCAAAATAAGTGATACTATCAAATTTGAAATGTATGATTTTGTTTATCCGCTGCTAAAACCTATGCACATAACATCAAAATTCGGTTATCGCAGAGGCAGAAGCCACAACGGAATTGACCTTAAACTGTACACAGGCGATACCGTAGTTGCGCCAATGCGTGGAATGGTGCGAGTTGTAGGCAGCAACGGACGCCGCAGAGGATACGGAAATTTTGTAGTAATTCGCCATTACAACGGATTGGAAACCGTTTATGGGCATCTAAGCAAAGCACTTGTTGAAATAAACCAAATTGTTGAAGCGGGCGATGTAATTGCACTTGGCGGAAACACAGGACGCTCGTCGGGCTCGCATCTGCATTGGGAATTACGATATTTGGGAAATCCGATAAACCCCGAAGATGTTATTGATTTTGAAACTAACAAACCAAAATCGGAAGTATATTGCATGAACAAACAAAAAACATTTGAACATGTGATAGAACAAGCAAAAGCCCGTTTTTGGACAATAAAAAAAGGCGATACGCTCGGCAGAATTTCACAACGCACAGGAGTTCCGATAAAACGAATTTGCGCACTAAACAATATCACAACAAAAACAATTTTAAGAATAGGACGAAATTTAAGATATAATTGATTGATAGTATTCGGTAATTCCGTATTCGGTATTTAGTATTTAGTCGTTGGTATTTAGTCGTTTCTTCATTTCTACATTCTTCAAGTCGTGCGGGTGGGCGAGTGTAATTCTATTTTGCTTTTGTGTTTCGCACTTTGTTTGCGTTTTTTTCGTAGGGCGTTGCCCTACGCTGAAATAAATTGCCCTTGCAGGGCGTTTAATTTGTAATTTTTTTTCATTTCTACATTCCTACACTTCTACATTTCTTCATTCGTAATATTTTTTTATCTTTGCAGTAAATTAATTATAAACGATTTTAACAAGCGCATGAAATCTGAAATCATAATTTACAAGGCATCTGCCGGCTCGGGAAAAACTTTTCGATTGGCTACCGAATACATAAAATTATTGATAGAAAATCCTAAATCGTATAAAAATATTTTGGCTGTAACATTCACCAACAAAGCAACTGCCGAAATGAAAACAAGAATAATGAGCGAACTTTACGGATTATCAAAAAATCTTACCGAATCGAAAAATTATTTGCAAATTATTTGCGACGAAACAAAAAAAAACGAAGACGAAATTCGTCGCCAAGCCGCTTTGGCACTAACACTTATATTGCACGATTACAGTAAATTCAGAGTGGAAACTATCGACAGTTTTTTTCAGACAATTTTGCGCAACATGGCAAAAGAACTTGGCATGAGCGCAAATTTCAATATAAGTTTAAACGATAACGACGTTTTGCAAAACGCAATTGATTTGATGATTGAAAATGCCAACGACAGCAACGGTTTATTGCAATGGTTGAGAGAATATATAAGTCAAAAAATTGAAGATAATAAAAGTTGGAAAATTGCCGAAGACATAGAAAAATTTTATAAAAATATTATTTCCGAAAAGTTCAAATCGCGCCAAGACGAAGTATATAAACGGTTTTTAGAAAAAGATTTTTTGCGGATTTATAAAATAAAATTGCAAAAAACAATTGAACGTGAAACCGAAAAAGTGAAAGAATTTGCTGCGCAATTTTTTGAAATCGCACAAAAAAACGAATTGACGGTTGATGATTTTTCTTACACAAACAAAGGCGTTTACGGATATTTTACAAAACTAAATAAAGGCGAATTTACCGACGAAAAATGTTTTAATACTTATGTGCAAAATTGTTCGACAGATGCCGATAAATGGTGCAGAAACAAAGCAAAAATCGTTGAAATAACCGCTCTTGCCGAAAATATTTTGATTTCGTTGCTGAACAAAGCCGAAGAGCAACGCGAAGAATCAGCAAAAATTATAATTTCGTGCGACTTAATTCTCAAAAACATCAATAATCTTGGGCTTTTGAGCGATATTCTGAAATATATCAGAAAATACAGTAACGATAATAATATTTTTTCGCTTTCGGACACGTCTGTTTTGTTGTCGAAAATGATTGGAGATGACGATACGTCTTTCATTTTCGAAAAAACGGGAACAACAATACAACACGTGATGATTGACGAATTTCAGGATACATCGCAATTGCAGTGGCAAAATTTTGAGCCTTTGCTAATCGAATGTTTGTCGCAGGGTTACAGCAATTTAATTGTTGGCGATGTTAAGCAGGCTATATACAGATGGCGAAACGGTAATTGGCAGATACTCAATAATATCGAGAAAAATAAAAAACTGAATTATTTTAATCCTGTTGTAAAAACACTTAATAATTCGTGGCGTAGCGCAAGCAAAATTGTTGAATTTAACAACAATTTATTTGCAAAAATCATTAACATTATTCAATCGGAATACGGCGAAGAATATAGCGATTTGAAAACCGCTTATGCCGATATAAAACAAGAATGTAAGCGCAATATTTCGGGATTTGTTTCGGTAGAATTTTTAGAAAAATCGGAATACGAAGAAGAAGTTTTTAAACGTTTGATAGAAAACGTAGAAACGCTGCAAAGCAATGGGGTAAAGGCTTCGGACATTGCAATTCTTGTGCGCAAAAACGAACATACAAAACAAATTGCATACAATTTTGAAAAATACAAACAACAAAATCCCGATAAAAACTATTGCTACAACTTGGTTTCGAGCAAAACATTTACTCTAAATTCGTCTAATGCAATAAATATGATTATCGATGCTTTGCGTATTTTAATGAAACCCGAAAACACTGTTGCACAAGCAGAATTAGAGTTTTATTATCAAAAAAATGTTCTCGGAAAAGATATAAAAAATCACGAAATTTTTACGCATGAAAAAAATATTTTGTTGCCAGAAGAATTCTTTAAAACGGCTGAAACGCTTAAACTAACTCCCTTGTACGAATTGATTGAAAAAATTTATTCGATTTTTAATCTCAAAAATCTTAACGAAAATGCCGAATATATGTTTTCGTTTTTAGATAAAACAAATGAATATTTGGTAGCCGAAACATCAGATATATCAAGGTTTATAGAATATTGGGAAACAAATTTATTTAAAGAACCGATAGAAATAAGCGGCGATACGAATGGCATAAAAATAATGACAATACACGAGGCGAAAGGTTTGGAATTTCATTCGGTAATTATTCCGTTTTGCGATTGGACATTGGGATCGGAAGGCGATAATTATATTTGGTGCGAGGCAAGCGCAGAGCCGTTTTCAGAAATCGGACTTATTCCTGTTAAATATATTTCCAAAGCAAAAAATTCAATGTTTGCAGACGAATATAAAAACGAAACCATGCAATTATGCGTTGATAATATCAACATTTTATACGTGGCAACAACACGTGCAAAAAATAATTTAATAATACTTGCAAAAAAAGATGAAAACGACAAAAAAAATAATGTTTCGGATGTGATGTATTCGGCATTAAATAAGGAAAATTTTGCAGCAGGCGAAATTGTTGCAACAGCAAATATAATAAATAAAACGACTGAAAATAAAATTAATTTGCCGTCAGCACCTTTGTCAGTTCCGTTTGTTTCTAACAATTATAAAGCAACATTTGTTCAGTCAAATTCGGCGCGTGAATTTACAAAAACTGTTGATGACGAACTCGTACAGAGTATGTTGCCCGTGAACAGAGGCAAAATTTTACATCGTATTTTTGCCGAAATAAAAACTAAAAACGACATTGATGCAGCCATTGATAAATTTCAATTTGATGGAATAATACAACAAAACGAAAAACACGATTTGAAAAATTTTGTTGTAAACGCAATTTCCGAATCGCAAGTAGAACATTGGTATTCGGGCGCATACAAACTTTTTACCGAATGTACGGTTATAACGAAAAACGACAACGGCAAAATCATCGCCAAACGCCCCGACAGAGTGATGACTGATGCCGAAAATA
>JAITPP010000025.1 GCA_031289385.1 Prevotellaceae bacterium
AAGAGATTCAGGATTTCAGATATTTTATGTATTTATAAACATTGGCGGACTGATTGCGCCGTTTGTAGCACCGTTATTAAGAGGCTGGTGGTTAGGCAAACATTCATTAACTTATAATGCCGATTTACCTGCTCTTTGTCACGAATATGGTGAATGTATTAAAAATGGTGTAAATATGGGTGCAGAACAGTTAAGCAATCTGAACGAACTTGTAACAAAGGTTGGTGGTACTGTTTCCGCCGATTTATCAGCATTTTGCACTAATTATCTGGACATTTTCAATACAGGCGTTCATTATTCATTTATTGCTTCGGTTGTTGCAATGCTTATTTCATTGGTAATATTTGTTTTAAGCAAAAAAATATTGCCAAATCCTCTTAAAAAAGAAAAAAAGATTGTTAATTATACACAAGAAGAAAAACAAAAAATGGCACACGAAATCAAACAAAGGATATATGCCCTGTTTGCAGTTCTTGGTATTGCTGTGTTTTTTTGGTTTTCTTTCCATCAAAACGGTACTTCTTTATCGCTTTTTGCAAGAGATTTTGTGGATACAAACACTGTTCCACCCGAAATATGGCAAGCAATCAATCCATTTTTCGTAATTGTATTAACCCCGTTAATAATGCTTATATTCGGCAGATTGAGCAAACGAGGCAAAGAAATTTCAACGCCAAGAAAAATTGCAATCGGTATGGGTATTGCAGGAATTGCTTTTTTGTTCCTTACTATAATATCAAATATAAGCGGTTATCCTTCTGCTACGGAATTTAAAGGATTAGCAGATACAGCAAAGGAAGGGCTTAAAGCAGGTCCTTGGGTGTTGATTGTATTGTATTTTTTCCTTACAGTTGCCGAACTATTTATTTCTCCGCTTGGCTTGTCGTTTGTGTCAAAAGTTGCGCCGAAAAATATTCAGGGACTTTGTCAGGGTTTGTGGCTTGCTGCAACAGCCGTTGGCAACGGTTTGCTGTGGATTGGGCCTTGGTTGTACAATAAATATCCAATCTGGCAATGCTGGCTTGTATTTGTGATATTGTGCGGATTGTCGATGATTGTCATGCTGTCGATGATTCGTTGGCTTGAAAGAGTTACAAAATAAGTATCAAAAAATAAAAATATTACACAAAAACCTCTGTCCATTAAACGGCAGAGGTTTTTTGTTTGCAAATTATTATTAACTTTGTAAAATATAATTTTATAAAAATTTGTGATGATGAAAATAACTTACAAAATAATAATTGCATTTACACTGATATTGATGACAACAAATGTATATGCTCAGAAAATAAGTTCGTTTGATGCCGAAAAATTTCGTTTTGCTTTAAGCGAAGACGAAAATCCGCAAATTGTAGATGTGCGCACCAAAGCCGAATTTGATGCCGAACATATTAAAGGCGCAATAAATATTGATATTAATAAAATCGACTTTCAGAAAAAAATTGCTAAAAAACTTAGTAAAGACAGAATTGTTTATGTTTATTGCCATTCGGGAGTGCGAAGTTTACGCGCCGCAGAAATTTTATCGAATCTTGATTTTACTCGAATATACAACCTCAACGGCGGCATAGAAGCATGGAAAAAACAAGGCTATCCCATAAAAAAACGAAAAGATAAAGGCAATTTATAGTTGTATGTATTTGTGTATTTGTGTAATACCAACGACTAAATACTAAATACTAACTACCAAATACCAACGACTAACAACCAAATAAAATAATTTCATGTATTTTCAAAATTTGGGGTAGAAGAGGAATATTCATATAGTTATCAATGATAAAATTGGCGCGGATGTTGCGTTCTTCGTCGGTTAGTTGATTTTCCATACGCTTGATAATCTGTTGGTACGATTGATTGTCGCGTGCCATGACACGGGCTATTCGCAAGTCCTGCGGCGCATTTACAACTATTATTTTATCCATAAATTTATCAAATCCGCTTTCAAATAAAATTGCGGCTTCGTGAATTATGTACGGCGATTTTTGTTGTGTAAGCCACTTCTCAAAATGCTTGTGTACTGCGGGATGTATAATATTGTTTACTTTTTCGAGAAGGTTTTTATCGTTGAAAATTTTTGATGCCAAAAGTTGTTTGTCTATATCGGTATCGCTGATGTATATTTGTTTTCCGAAAATATCAATAATTTGATTACGAACTTCGATATCGGCATAAATTTTTTTTGCTTCGGTATCGGCGCAAAACACAGGCACACCAATGGTGTTGAATACTTTCGACACAAGAGTTTTCCCGCTTCCTATTCCGCCTGTTAAACCAATTTTGAGCATATTATTTTTTGTTTACAATTACTTCAACAAAATCGGGATACAAATCAATTTGTAAAATTGACTTTGGTTTTGTTTGAATATTTACTTTTAAATTTCCGTTGATACTTTTCTCAAAATCGTTGAAATCGGCTGTGAGATTGAATTCGGTGGATTTTATTTTTGTAATATCTGTTGTCTTTGCACGATATTTTATTTCTATATCGTGTGGAAAAAGCATTACATCCAAACTGTCGGGTTTGTTTATCAATTGCAGCGGAACGGTGATTGTAACTTCGCTGTATCGCTCTACATTAATGTGAAAATTTATTTTTTCCTGTTGCACCGAAATATTATTCAATCGGCTGAAATCAATTTCCAATACGCCGTTTACCGATTTGTTGAGGTTTTCGTATTTTTGTGCAATACATTGAATTTCGGTAAGCGAATCCAAAACGTTTTGTTCGGCTATAACCCAAATGCTGTCGGGCGTTAGCACGGTATTTCCATTTTGCATGTATTCGCTTGCAAATGTGAACTGCAAATTAGATATTACGGGCAAACGTTTGCTTTGTAAATCGAAATATGAAAAGAAAATTGTATCTGGCGATATGCTTACAAGTTTTTTGCCATCACCAAGTTGATCGGAAATTTTCTGAAAAATATCCGATGATAAAACAAAATTCTTTGTTTTCGATAAAATCTTATCGCTTATATCTATACGTATTGTGTTTTGTTCTGCAAATTTGTAGCGCATTGCAAGAAATCCGTTCATATTTATTTGTGCAAGCACATCGGTTTCTACTTTGAATATTCTGCGCATATCGTTGCTGTTGTAAAATTCGATATGATAAGATACCGTGCGCAAATAATCTGACGATAGTTTGTTCATCAACCAGCCTACACTTGCTGCCAGCAAAAAAAACAGAAAAACAAAAATCTGTTTACCGTACAAATATTTTCGAATTGAAAACAATGTTTTTATTTTTGCTGTATGTCGCTTGTATCTTTGAAAATTGTAGAGCGATCAACGCGGATTTTTACATCTTTGTCGATTTCAACTAAAACGTAATTTTCTTTCAGTTCGACAATTATGCCGTAAATTCCGCCTGCTGTTACAATTTTATCGCCTTTTTGCAAAGCATTACGCATTTGTGCAATTTGTTTTTGCTTTTTTTGCTGAGGACGAATCATAAAAAAATACATGACTGCAAAAATTGCAACCATCATAATAAGCATCATTGAGCCGCCAGCACCGCCGGTTGCGGCTGGTTCTCCGTCTAAAATAATTAAAGATTTCATCATTTTTATTTGTTTTTTAAATTTATTATTTTTTATCAATACGGAATAAATTAAATATTATTCCGATATATTTTCATCGTATTTTATTATCGTTTTTTCTTTTATTTCCTGATTAATAATTTTGTCAGCCACACCGTTTACAAAAGCGCTGCTTGTGGGCGAACTAAAATATTTTGATATTTCAATATATTCGTCGATGCTTATGCTTATTGGTATTTCGGGAAATTCGCGAACTTCGGCAAGCGTCATTTGTAATATCAGCGTATCCATAAATTGAATTCGTTCCAAGTCCCAATTTTTTGTGTATTCGTCAATTATGGCTTCGGTTTTGGTATAATCGGCAAGCACTCGGCGAAACAGTCGTATTGCAAATTTTTCATCATTTTCATCTTTGTACAGAGGCAACAATTCTGTATAATCATCTTGATTTATTTTGAATTTTTTAACGGTTTTTATCGCCATGCTTAAAACAAATCCCAAGTCGTCAATCCAATAAATATTTTGTTCTTCGAGCAGCGTATAAATATAGTCAAGATCTTCAATTTCTTTTTCAAGAATCTGACATATCAGTCTTTTATCTTCGGTAAACGAGAGTTTTGGATTTTGCATATATTCCTTATAATAATCGGAATTAAGCATATTGTTGAACATTTTTTTTATTAATTCGGCAGAGTCTTCCCAACTTAGTTTTTCTTGTTCTATATAAGTTTGCAATGCTTTATTGCGTTTAAATAGTTCAATAACTGCGTTATCAACAAATTTTGTGTTCGGATTTATTTCTTCCGATGTAGGCAAATATTTATTTTTGCCAATTTCAATACGATTTTTAGCATAATCGGCTATATCAATAATTAGCAACAACATATAATGATACAAATCATAAGTTTTTTTTATACTGTATGCTAATTCTTTTTCAGCTGCCAATTGCGATTGATTGCCCGATTTTATATGAGCAAACAAAATTTTCAATACTTTTATTCTCAACAAACGTCTGCTTATCATAACTGATTCTTGAATTTGCCACAAAAGTAATATAAATAATGGATAATAGCAAAGTTATAATAAAATGTTTTAAATTTATTTACTACTTACTATTGGCTATTTATTATTTACTATTGACTATTTACTATTGGTTATTGACTATTTATTCTTATTAAAATTTAGCCAATTTTTACATTAAAATATTTTTTAAAATAACAAAGAAATTAAAAAGTTTGTCAAGTTCATAAAGATTTTTTTTAATCAACAATTAAACAAAATATTTACAACTTACGACTAATTAAGCAAACAACATAATTATTAATTGTTAATTATTAATTGATTTAGTACCTTTGCAGCAAATTTCAAAAGACGGATATGGAAGAAGTTAATTATCAAACAGCTGCGGATTTGGGCTTGCTGCCCGAAGAGTTTGACAAGATAAAGGAAATTCTCGGCAGAACGCCAAATTTTACCGAACTAAGCGTTTATTCGGTAATGTGGTCGGAACATGCATCGTATAAAAATTCTATAAAATGGCTGAAAACCTTGCCCAAAAAAGGTAAACATGTTTTAGCCGAAGCAGGAGCGGAAAATGCAGGGCTTGTTGATGTTGGCGATGGTTATGCTTGCGCTTTCAAAATAGAATCTCACAATCATCCTTGCGCTGTCGAGCCTTATCAGGGAGCGGCAACAGGCGTGGGCGGAATAAATCGCGACATTTTTACAATGGGAGCGCGTCCTGTAGCCCAACTGAACTCGTTGCGCTTTGGGAACTTGAAATTAGACAGAACAAAATGGCTGCTGAAAGGAGTAGTAAAAGGAATTGGCGATTATGGCAATGCTTTTGGCGTTCCTGTTGTTGGCGGCGAAGTGTTTTTTGACGATAGTTATAACGTAAATCCTTTGGTAAATGCAATGTCGGTAGGCTTGGTGCGCAAAGAAAAAACTATTTCGGCAATAGCCAAAGGCGTAGGAAATCCTGTATATATCGTAGGCTCATCAACGGGCAAAGACGGAATTCACGGCTCAACATTTGCATCTGCTGACATTACCGAAGATTCGGCAAACGATATTCCGTCAATTCAGGTTGGCGACCCGTTTATGGAAAAACTTCTTCTCGAAGCAACGTTGGAACTCAACAAAACCGACGCTGTTGTAGGAATGCAGGATATGGGCGCAGCGGGAATAATTTGTTCAACATCCGAAATGTCGGAAAAAGGCGGTTGCGGAATGAAAGTTTATCTCGACAAAGTTCCTCTTCGTCAGAAAAATATTGAGGCATGGGAAATTCTTCTTTCCGAATCGCAAGAGCGTATGCTTGTTGTGGTTGAAAAAGGCAAAGAAAAAATTGTAGAAGATATTTTCAAAAAATGGGATTTGGCATGTTCGGTTATTGGCGAGGTTATCGACGAAGATCGTTTGCTGTTTCATTATCACGGACAGTTGGTTGCCGATGTTCCCGCATCAACGCTTGTGCTTGGAGGCGGCGCGCCTGTGTACGACAGAGAATACAGAGAGCCTGCATATTACAACGAATACAAAAAATTTGATATAAACAATGTTCCTCAACCCAATGATTTAAAAGAGGCGGCAATGTGCATTATATCAAATCCTAATATCGCGTCTAAACGCTGGGTTTATGAACAATACGACACAATGGTGGGAACTAAAAATATGAGTACAAACATACTTTCGGATGCCGCAATAGTGAATGTGAAAAAAACCGCCAAAGCGCTTGTCTTAACAACCGATTGCAATTCGCGATACGTGAAAGCCGATCCCGAAAAAGGAACGATGATTGCTGTTTCGGAAGCGGCGCGAAATATTGTTTGCAGCGGCGGCGAGCCTTGTGCCATAACCAATTGTTTAAACTTCGGAAATCCTTACAATCCCGAATCGTATTGGCAATTTGTAGGCGCAATAAAAGGAATGTCGCAAGCCTGCTTACGTTTTGAAACGCCGGTTACGGGCGGAAATGTAAGTTTTTACAATCAATCAAATATAGACGGAAAAATAGAATCGGTAAATCCTACGCCTGTAATAGGAATGTTGGGGCTTTTGCATGATAAAAAAAATCAAATGTCGCTGGCTTTTGATAAAGAAAACGATGTTATATTTTTGTTGGGAAAATCGGTTGAAGATATTGCATCGTCAGAATATCTTTATTCATATCATAAAATCACCGCATCGCCCGCGCCGTATTTTGATATTGAAGAAGAATACAGTTTACATCAAACCGTGCAAAAACTTATAAAAAACAAACTTATTTGCAGTGCGCACGATGTTTCGGATGGCGGATTATTTATAACATTAACCGAATCGGCAATGCCGCGAAATTTAGGTTTTGAAATTACTACCGACAAAAAAATCCGCAAAGATGCTTTTCTGTTTGGCGAAGCGCAAGGCAGAGTTGTTGTTTCGGTTAAAGCAAAAGAAATTGAGGCATTTACAGATTTTATGAACTCGCAAAATGTGCCTTATCAACAAATCGGACGTGTTACAAAATCGGAAATAAATATCGACGAAACATCGTTCGGCAAAATTGGCGATATTAAAAAAATATACGATACAACGATTGAGTCATTAATAATTAACAACTAATAATTAACCATTAATAATTAACAACTAATCATTAAAAAAATGGCAGACAAAAAATATGTTTCAACAATGTTTGATGATATTGCCGAAAGGTACGATTTTATGAATCATTTTTTATCTTTCGGAATTGATAAATTTTGGCG
>JAITPP010000113.1 GCA_031289385.1 Prevotellaceae bacterium
AACAATTACGAATAATGAAATTAAGAGGCAAAACTTCTTAACTTCTATAACTTCCCTAACTTCTTCGTGATAAAAAATAAATAACCTGTAAAAGATTGTTTTTCTAAAAGTAGAGATATATAATTATCCGTCTCTACAGGATTTTTTAATTTGTTTAATTTGTTTATTTTTCATCACCAAGTGTTAATTTATCTGCGTAAATCCGTTTAATCCGCGTCATCTGCGTGCATAAAACAAATCAACAAAAAAGTATTTAGTCGTTAGTATTTAGTCGCTATTAACCACTAACCACTAATCACTAATCACTAATCATTAACCACTATATTAAACAAATCAACAATAAAAAACCGACTTACAACTAATGACTTACGACTTACGACTATTTTTTTTACCCGTTTATCCGAAAAAAATATTATTTTTGTATAAATTTAAAATAAAAAACAGTATGAATATTAGCGATCTTGAACCTTATATAGTGTTCAAATTTTTTAACGAAGTACTTCAAATTCCCCGTCCATCAAAGAAAGAGGGAAAAATTATTGCATATTTGCTTGATTTTGCAAAAAAATACAATCTTCAAGCCAAAACCGATAAGGCGGGAAATGTGCTGATAAGTAAACCTGCCACCGCAGGCAAAGAAAATCTGCCGACTGTTGTTTTGCAAAGTCATGTTGATATGGTTTGCGAAAAAAACAGCGATGTAATTTTTGATTTTGAAAACGATGCCATTCAGGCTTATATCGACGGCAACTGGGTAAAAGCCAAAGGCACTACGCTTGGCGCGGATTGCGGAATTGGAATGGCTGCCGAACTTGCAATACTTGCTTCGGACGATATTGAACACGGAAATCTGGAATGTCTGTTCACTGTGGATGAAGAAACGGGACTTACAGGCGCATCCGAGATGGAATCGAATTTTATTACAGGCGAAATACTTATAAATCTCGATTCGGAAGACGAAGGCGAAATTTTTATAGGTTGTGCCGGCGGACGCGATACTCTGGGAAAAATTGCATATTCCGAAGTGGCATCGCCCGAAGGCGTAGCGTTTAGAGTTGATGTAAAAGGTTTGAAAGGCGGACATAGCGGCGACGATATTAACAAAGGACTTGCCTGCGCAAATAAAGTTCTCAACCGATTGCTGTATCCGTTTCTTGATAATATCGAAATTAATAAATTTGACGGCGGAAATCTCCGCAACGCCATTGCACGCGAGGCTTACGCTATTGTTATAGTTTCGCCCGAAAAAGTTAATGATTTTAAACAACACGTTGCAAAATACGAAAAAGATGTGCGCTACGAATATCGCAGCACCGAGCCTGACATGTCAGTAAGTTTGCAGGAAACCGAAAAGCCCGAAAAAGTAATCGACGGCAAAGCAAAATTTGCATTGTTGAATTGCCTGTATGCTTGTCCGCACGGCGTTTTGGCAATGTCGCGCGAAATTCCGAATTTTGTTGAAACATCCACAAATCTTGCAGCAGTAAAAATGGACGGCACGCATATAACTATTTCAACAAGTCAGCGCAGCGCGGTAAATACTTCAAAAGACGATGCCTGCACTCATGTTGTTTCGTGTTTTAAACTTGTGAACGCCGAAATTTGGCAAGGCGACGGCTATCCGGGATGGATACCAAATCCCAACTCGCCGATACTTACAATTGCTGAAAATGTTTACGAAAAAACATTCGAGAAAAAACCGCTTGTTAAAGCAATACACGCAGGTTTGGAATGTGGTTTGTTTCTCGAAAAATATCCTAAATTAGATATGATTTCGTTTGGACCTACACTTCGCGGCGTTCATTCGCCCGACGAGCGTTTGGATATCGCAACAACACAAAGATTTTGGCTGTTGTTGCTAAATATTCTTAAAGAAATTAAATAGTGATTAGTGGTTAGCGGTTAATGATTAGTGATTAATGATTAGCACCTAATTAACCATTAACAACTAATCATTAACAACTAATCATTAACAATTAATAATTCGTTTTTGAAGATATTTCAAAAAATATTATTCGAGTATTGGGGATATTCCCAATTTCGTCCGTTACAAGAAGAGATTATTACATCTGTTTATGACGGAAACGATACTCTTGCGCTTATGCCCACAGGCGGCGGAAAATCTATAACTTTTCAAGTTCCTGCACTTGCAAAAGAAGGAATTTGCATAGTTGTTACTCCGCTTATTGCTTTGATGAAAGACCAAGTCGAAAACCTTAAATCCCGCAATATTACTGCGCTTGCCGTACATTCGGGAATGACTGCCCGCGAAATTGATATAACATTGGATAATGCTTTGTTTGGCAATTATAAATTTCTGTACCTTTCGCCCGAACGCCTGACGACAACAAAAATACGAAATTACATCGAGCGCATGAACGTAAATCTTATTGCAATAGATGAATCGCATTGTATATCGCAATGGGGATATGATTTTCGCCCGCCGTATTTGAAAATTGCCGAAATTCGTGATATTTTACCCGAAGTTCCCATTCTTGCGCTCACAGCCACCGCAACGCCCGAAGTGGTTGATGATATTATGGATAAATTGCATTTCAGAAAAAAAAACGTATTGCAAAAAAGTTTCGAACGCAAAAATTTGTCATACATCGTGCGCACCACCGAAGATAAACAGCAATATCTTCGTAAAATTGTTGAAACTGTACGCGGCACGGGAATTGTGTATGTGCGAAATCGTAAAAAAACAAAAGACGTATCGGAATTTCTAAAATCAATAGGCATTAGTGCCGATTATTATCATGCGGGACTTTCGTCGGAAATTCGCTCGCTTAAACAAGACTGGTGGAAATCGGGAAAAATACAGGTGATAGTTGCAACCAACGCATTCGGCATGGGAATTGACAAATCTGACGTTCGGTTTGTTGTTCATTTGGATTTGCCCGATTCGCTCGAAGCGTATTTTCAAGAGGCAGGGCGCGTTGGGCGCGATAGCAAAAAAGCCTATGCCGTACTGCTTTACAACAATAGCGATAAAGTAAAATTTGAACAACAATTTAGAATTGCCTTTCCGCCCGTAGAAACAGTAAAAGAAGTTTATCAATCGGTGTGTTCATATATGGGCGTGGCTTACGGCGAAGGTAAAGGCATAGCGTTCGATTTTAATTTGATAGAATATTCAACTCATGCACGAATATATTCGCTGACGGCATTAAGCGCATTGAAAATTCTTGAACATGAAAATTATTTGCAAATAACCGATGAATTAAATTCGCCATCACGAGTAATGTTTACCGTAAATCGCGATGAATTGTATAAAATTCAGGTGAAAAGCAAAGAGTTGGATTCGTTCATAAAACTTATTTTGCGGGCATACACAGGGCTGTTTACAAATTATACAAATATCGACGAAACATATCTTGCAAAATTCGGAAATACAACGGTAGATGTTATTAGAAAGTATCTTATCGAATTAAGCCGCAATAAACTGATTTCATATATTCCGCAAAAACGCACGCCACTGCTAATCTTAACCGAAAATCGACTTGAAGAGGCAAACGTAAGAATTTCGCCCGAAAATTATACATTTCTAAAAGAACGTTACAAAAACAGAATGGACGCTATGATAAATTATGCAACCTCTACAACCAAATGCCGAAGCCAAATTCTGCTATCCTACTTTGGCGAAAGCAACAACTACCGCTGCGGACAATGCGATATATGCAAAACCCGCAACGAACTCGATTTAAGCGCATACGAATTTGACATGATAGTAGAACAACTAAAACAACAAATAGCAAACAACGAATCGAAACTGACGGATATTGTCGATAAAATTAACATCCCGCCCCAAAAAACAATAAAAGTAGTGCGCTGGCTCTTAGATACAGGCAAAATTACGGAAACAGATGGCGGCGTTTTGGTTTGGAAGAAATAGTTTTAGTTGTAAGTTGTAAGTCATAAGTCGTAAGGAAAAGAAGTTAAGAAGGAAAAGAAGTTATAGAAGTTATTAACCATTAACAACTAACCATTAATCACTAATCATTAACCATTAACAACTAACCATTAATCACTAACAACTAACCATTAATCACTAATCATTAA
>JAITPP010000083.1 GCA_031289385.1 Prevotellaceae bacterium
GATTATTAGTGCCAATATTAAAGGAGGATTTACTATCATAATAAGACATCAATGTGGGTTGAATGGGATTAAAATTTTCATCTCCCCAAAATAAACTAAAATTTGAATATTTTCCAGAAATATCTGTGTATGAGTATTCTATTTCATTTATGCTATATCTATAAAATGTTTTTCCATCTTTCCCTAAGAATCTTTCAAAACGCATCGTATCCAATACAGGAATATGCTCGTTTAATTTTCTATTATTCCAGTCATAATAACTAAATGAATAGACAGCTTCCTCATCGTAGTTACTTATTAAAATATTATCTCCTGAAAGCAATCCTCCTGATGTTGAAAAATCACCTATTTCTATGCTGTCAGCAAGATTTGTTTGTGTGTCGTACAATATTAAATTACCATCTGCTCCCATGACAATTATATTATCTACAATAAAACTCACATACGCATCAAACGTTTGTAATTCAGTTATAGTTTTTGAAAGTAAGTCTAACTGATAAATGGTTTTTACAGGGTTACTATTGTATGAATTATCAACATAATAAATCCTATTTTGTTTATGATAATATGCAGGAATATTACGCAATTTCATAGGAGCATTTTTAAGTAATATGGTATCAATTTTACCATCTATAGAAAGCAAATAATGCTGCTCTTTTTCCTTTGTTATTGTTATTACTTGATTGTTGTGTACGCAAAAAAATACTACAGAATCTTTGTAAATTAATTTTTCAGGAATACTGTCTGCAAATGCGAAATTTGCAAGACAATTAAATAAAAGTAAAAATGTAATTTCTTTTTTCATGATAAATGTATTTTTTATTTTCATAATTTTTGTTTTTCATAATTGTATCATTTATTACTATCGTATCTCGTTTTATATATTTTCTAAGTTCTGCTGCTGTGGGTTTAAATCCGTTTAATCTGCATAATTCGTAATTAATTTTCAATTCTCAATTTTCAATTCTCAATTCTCAATTCTCAATGCGCTTCTATCCAATTATTGCCATAGTTTGCTTCGGCAATTAGTGGTATGCGCAGGCTGGCAGCATTTTGCATTTCTGTTGAAATGATATTTAGAATTTTATTGAGTTCCGATTTTTCTACATCAAAAATAAGTTCATCGTGTACTTGCAAAATCATTCGTGCCGACAATTTTTCTTCTTTTAATTTATTGCTAATCTTTATCATCGCAATTTTTATTATATCTGCGGCTGAGCCTTGAATAGGCGCGTTTATTGCATTTCGTTCGGCAAGTCCGCGCACGATAGCGTTTCCGGAAGTTATGTTGGGCAGCCAGCGTTTGCGTCCGAAAATTGTTTGGGCAAAACCTTTTTCACGCGCTTCGTCAATTGATTTGTTCATGTATGTTTTTACGTCGGGATAGAGTTGAAAATATCCGTTTATAAGTTCGTTAGCCTCTTTGTTTGAGATACTTAGGCGTTGCGCCAAGCCAAAGCCCGAAATTCCGTAAATGATTCCGAAATTTGCTGTTTTTGCTTTTGTGCGTTGTTCGCGGGTAACTTCGTTATTGCTTATGTGATAGATTTTTGCGGCTGTTGAGGTGTGAACATCTTCGCCCGAATTAAAAGCATCTATAAGATTTTTATCGCCGCTTACGTGAGCCATAAGCCGCAATTCTATTTGAGAATAATCGGCTGAAACGAGAACGTGATTTTCGTCGGAGGCGACAAAGGCTTTGCGTATTTCGCGCCCATCTTCTTCGCGAACAGGAATATTTTGCAAATTCGGATTTGACGAACTTAATCGTCCTGTTGCTGTTACTGCCTGATTGAATGATGTATGTATTCGTCCCGTTGCTTTATTTATCAGTTCGGGCAAGGCTTCTACGTAGGTTGACAATAATTTTTTGAGCGAGCGGTATTCCAGAATTTTATTAATCACAGGATGTTTTCCGCGCATCGACATTAATGTGTCTTCGTCGGTTGAGTATTGTTTTGTTTTAGTGCGTTTTGCCTTGTCGTTGAGTCCCATTTTTTCGAAAAGTACAATGCCTAATTGTTTTGGCGACGAAATATTCAACTCTGGTTCACCAGCCATTTCTTTAATTTCGGCATCAAGTTTAATTAGCTGAATATTAAGTTTTTGTCCGAATATATTTAATTTTTCGCTATCAATACGCACGCCAGCATATTCCATATCGCCAAGAATAGAAATCAGCGGTGACTCAATATCGCAATATAATTTGTAAAGATTGGTTTTTTTCAATTCTTCTTCGAGAAAGTATTTTAATTGAATTGTAACATCAACATCTTCAACTGCATATTCGGCAACCGATTCGAGCGGTGCTTGCGAAATTTTTTTTTGATTTTTGCCTTTTTCGCCAATCAATGTTTCTATTTTTACGGGCGAATACGACAAATATTTTTCGCTTAAAAGATTCATATTGTGGCGTAATTCGGGATTTAGCAAATAGTCGGCAAGCATTGTGTCGAAAAGAAAACCGCGCACATTTATTCCGTAATTTTTCAGAAAAAGATAATCGAATTTTATGTTTTGTCCTATTTTTGTGATTTCGCTGTTTTCGAATACAGGGCGTAATTTTTCCACAAAAATTCGTGTGCCGCCGTGATTTTCGCATATCGGAACATAATATCCTTCGTGCGGTTTTACGGCAAACGAAATTCCCACAAGTTTATCGCCAAAATAATCAAATCCTTCGGTTTCGGTGTCGATACAAATTTCTTTTTGTTGCAAAAGCAATTTCACAAGTTCGTCGATTTCGCCGCTTGTTTTCACAATTTTATAATTGTGAGGAACATCCGATATGGTTTTGAAAATGCTCACAGTTTCAATATTTTGCGATGTTTGTTCTATAACCGAATTCCCAAACAAATCAATTTGCACGGCGGTTTTTTGTTCCGTTTTAGTTATTTCGCGCAACAGCGATGCAAGTTCGTATTTTCTTAATATTTCGGTAAGTTTTTCATTATCGGCATCGTGTTTAATGAGAGCGTTTTCGTCATATTCAACAGGAACATTTAAGTTTATCGTAACAAGTTTTTGCGACAATAAAAGTCTTTCGCGATTTTCGTCAAAAATTTTGCGCTGTTTTTCCGATAATTTATCAAAATTTTCGAGTATATTATCAACGCTGCCAAACTCTTGCACAAGTTTTGTTGCGCCTTTTTCGCCAATTCCCGAAACTCCCGGAACATTGTCGGACGCATCGCCCCATATTGCGAGAATATCAACAACTTGTTCGGGTTTTTCAATTCCAAAATTTGCGCAAACTTCGGGTGCTCCCCAAATTTCTATATCGTTGCCCGAATGTTTTGGTTTGTACATAAATATAGAATCGCTAACAAGTTGAGCATAATCTTTGTCGGGAGTAACCATATAAACCTTAAAATTGTCGCGTTCGGCGCGTTTTGCAAGCGTTCCTATTATATCGTCGGCTTCGTAACCATCAATTTCGAATATCGAAATGCCCATGTTTTCAAGTATTTCTTTGATTACAGGAATTGATGCTTTTATAACTTCGGGCGATTTTAATCTGTTTGCCTTGTATTCGGAATACATTTCGTGGCGAAAAGTTTTTCCCCGATAAGGGTCGAAAGCAACAGCAATATGCGATGGCTGTTCTTTTTTAAGAATTTCAAATATCGACTTTGTAAATCCGAAAATTGCCGACGTATCAATGCCCGACGACGTCATCACAGGGCGTTTTATAAACGCATAATAAGCCCTGTATATCAGAGCATAAGCATCTATGAGAAAAAGTTTTTTCATTTTAAAATCATTTTTTTTAGTTATCATTTGCAAACCATTCGGCGTAGGATGTTGCCGTTTCGTTAAGCCGTAAATGGTGTAGTACAATGTTTTGAGGCAACAAAGGTTGTAATATTTCGGTAAAATGTATAACCAGATTTTCGCAAGTAGGCTGATAATCTACAATTTCCACTTTCTGATATTCGTGTTTCAAATTGTCGGCAAGTTTTGCTATTTTGCTCAGCACAAGCGAATGATCAAATCGCTCGATAATATTATCGTTTACTATTTTTTTAAGATCGCCGAAATCAATAACCATGCCTAATTTCGGATTATTTTGTTGGCAGTTTGGTTGTCCCGCTACGGTGATATTAAGCACATACGAATGTCCGTGAATATATTTACATTTACCGTCGTAATTGGTAAGAGCATGAGCCATTTCAAATTTAAATTCTTTTGTTACACGTATTACTGTCATTTTATTTTGATTAATTTATGTTTTAAAAATTTGTTATTTTCAGCCGTTAAAACCGTAAAGTTACAGAAAAATCGGTTAAAAAAAAGTTTTTTTACAATTCAGTAGTTCTGTATTCACGTATTCCGTATTTAGTATTCTGTATTTAGTATTCTGTATTGTGTATTTAGTAATTCCGTATTCAGTATTTAGTAGAAGTTATAAAGTAATTATTAAGTAACAAAAAATAAATAAACTATAAAAGATTGTTTTCAAAAAAGCAAG
>JAITPP010000149.1 GCA_031289385.1 Prevotellaceae bacterium
CTCAAATAAACAAGCAAAACACTTACAACTTATGACTTACGACTTACAACTTACGACTTATAACTTACGACTTACAACTTACGACTTATAACTTACGACTTATAACTTACGACTTATGAAACATAATTGAAAAAGGGTAACAGCCCAACCATTACCCTTATTATTTTTTTAATCAAAAAATCGCTAATCAAAAACGAGGTTCATCCGAAACCGTCAGTTTTTTTCTGCCTCGTGCGCGACGTGCAGCAAGTACACGACGTCCGTTTGGCGTTGACATTCTTTCTCTGAAACCGTGTTTGTTCACTCTTTTTCTACGCGATGGCTGGAATGTTCTTTTCATTATTTTATATTTTTATATTTTATGATTTTCAAATAAATACATACTTTTTCCCTAACAAAGGGGCTGCAAAGGTAAACATTTTTTCGTTTTTCACAAACAAATCAACAAAAATATTTTTAAAATATTCATAAATATTGATTGTAAATAGTAAAAAATTTCTACCTTTGCACCTCCTTACGAGTTAAGGAATATGTCTAATTAATTAAAAAATAAACTAATGGCTGTAAAAATCAGACTATCTAGACACGGAAAAAAAGGCTACGCATTTTATCATATTGTGATTGCCGATAGCCGTAGTCCACGCGATGGACGCTTTATCGAAAAAATCGGGACGTACAACCCGAACACAAATCCTGCAACAATAAACCTCGACAATGACAAAGCATTGCAATGGCTGCGCAACGGAGCGCAACCTACCGACACATGCCGCGCAATATTGTCATACACAGGTGTGTTTATGAAAAAACATTTGCTGGATGGCGTGAAAAAAGGCGCGTTTACCGAAGAAGTTGCAGAACAGCGACTGAACGCTTGGCTTGAAGAAAAAAATGCTAAAATTCAGGCAAAGAAAGAAAAACTACTGCAAGATAAAAAAGCAGGAGTGAAAGTTCGCCTCGAAAACGAAGCTAAAGCTAATGAAGAAAAGGCTGCGATTGTTGCAAAAAAACGCATAGACGCAGCAAGAAAAGAAGCCGAAGCAAAAGCCGCCGAAGAAGAACCGCTTGAAGAAGAAGTTGCAGCAGAAACACCTGCAACCGAAGCTGCCAGCGAAAACGCTTAAAACACTTTAAGAATGAAAACGGCAGAAAAATATCTGCTTTTTGGTGAAATTCTTAAAACTTTCGGCGAAAACGGCGAATTGATTGTGAAACTAAGCAATCAAGCCCCTTCGGAAATTAATTTACAAGAACCGATATTCATTATAATAGATGGATTATCGGTTCCTTTTTATTTTAAAATATTTGAAGAACGCGCCAACAACCGAGCACTTGTTATACTTGAAAATATTGAAACCGAACGACTTGCATCGCGCTTGCTGGGAATGCAAATGCTATTGCCGTACAAAAAACAACTTGCAAAAAAAGATTTTAACCTGAACGATTTTGTAGGATTTGATGCAACCGATGCACTTGTAGGAAAACTCGGAACGATAACCGAATTTCTTGATTATCCGAACAATCCCTGTTTTCAGATAATACACAACAACAAAGAAATAATAATACCCATAAACGAAGAATTTATAGAAACAATCGACACAAAATCAAAAACCATAGATTTCAAACTCCCCGAAGGCTTGGTTGATTTTTATTTGAATTAGTCAAATTGTTTATTGTTGATTTGTTTAATTGTTGAGTTGTTTAATTGTTGAGTTGTTTAATTGTTTAATTGTTGAGTTGAAAAAGCACGCAGATAACGCAGATACGACAGATTTACGCAGATTTTTTTGTTGAGTTGTTGAGTTGAAAAAGCACGCAGATAAAAAATTGAATTGCCAACAGCTTTATCTATTTAGAATATAAGAATATAAACAAACAGGCTTTAGCCAATTTTTTCTATAATATTTTGGTTAAAGCCTGTGAAATAAGTACAAACGAGGTATAACTTGTTTGTACGGGGACTATTCTTGATTTGCTTTTGGCATTAATCTATCTTTACCAACTGCGACTTCAAGTCGTTGGGCACATCCTTTATATCCATAATTCTTAATTCCAGATTTTCGGAATGTGATGATGGGTATAGCGTTGCATTTATGTGTGTTGTATCAAGTTTCCACATTGCCCCTGTTGCAGGGTCTATTATCAACATTCCTAAAACACCGCCCATAGGAGATTTCCAAAATACCAGCCTTCCATTTTTGACGATATAGTAACTACTTTATCATCATATCCGGGGTAAGTCAATTTAACATAATACTCTGCCTTAGAAAAGAATCCGCTGCTTGACTTCAATGTAAGAGTCGCAGGAGCATTGCCGGAATATACTTCTATTCCTTTTTTATCCGTTATTGTAATTTTAGCGCCTTCGGGCTCGCTGTTAACAAAAACAGGATACTTGGTTTTGGTAAAAAGGGTGGCGCAACCGCTAAAAGTAATGGATACCACCACTGCAAAGGCTATAAGCCTCATCGTTTGAAATTTTGATTTTTTGTTCATTTTTTTGATTTATTAAATTGTTTATACTAAAAAATTTGTATTGATTAACTTATTTATAATCTGATAGTTTTTCCATCCCACATAAATATATATTCATTCTTTTGCGCAAAATTTACGGTTGTGGAATAGATTTTAGAAGAGGATGTCCAAACAGTCAGCGTATGCGACAAATTATCGTTAGGAACTGTTGCCAATATTCCTTTATCAACAGTACCTACGCCTATCATGCGTCCGTCTAAAAATATAAATAGTGGAGAATCGCCTTTTTTTATAACTCCACTA
>JAITPP010000176.1 GCA_031289385.1 Prevotellaceae bacterium
CAAAATTACATCTTTTTTTACGGATATTCAATTCTTTTGTTTGTGTTTGCTGTCAAATAGTAAATCTCTACTTCAAGTTCAGGATTTTTTAATTTGTAATTTTTATCTGCCGCCATTTGATATATTTTTACTTTCTCTTGTATTACTGTCCCCTAATATATTTGTCAATGTATAAATAAATCTTTGTTGTTTATTTATGTTTCTGTAATTCAGGATAAAAATATTTAACCAACTCTGTATAAGTGTCTTGCGCCGAAAGGCAGGTGTCAAGCAGATAATCTCTAATGATGGCAAACTCTTTCAATCCACGATAATAAAACTGTTTGTGGCGTTCGTCAATAATGAACGGAACAATATTGTTTTTCAAACATTCGCGAAACATTAACAGTCGCCCCACTCTTCCATTACCATCTTGAAACGGGTGTATTTTTTCAAAATGATAATGATATTCCACAATATCTTCAAAAGAAATTTCGGATAGCGAGTTGTACCAATTGTTGAGTTGATTGATTGCCGCTTCTACATTTTGGGGTAATATGGTTTCAACGCCGCCGACTTCGTTGGGCAGTTTTTTCCAATCGCCAACATTAAACCACGACTTTACGGCATCGGAAGTACTTGTTTTCAAAATACGGTGAAATGCTTTGACAAGGTCGTTTGAAAACGGAGTATCCACTGTATCAATCAGATAGTCGAAAGCCACAAAATGATTGGAAGTTTCAATTATATCGTCAATCGGCACAGCCTCTTCGTCTTTGAAACCGATAGTGCGGGTTTCAAAAATGTAGCGGGTTTGTTCTTCGGTAAGTTTGCTGCCCTCTATTCTGTTTGAATTGTAGGCAAGATTTATCTGCGTTTTATGATATAAACCGCCCTTTCGCTTTGCCTGCTTTTCTTCTGTAAGATATGTCGTTAATTTATTCATTTTACAAAATTACACTTTTTTTAATATTTGCATATTTTTCTGTTTTCATAATTAAAACACCGCCTTGCAAACTTTTGCAACATTGTCGGGAATGCCGAAAGTGTAAATGTGAATGGCGGGAACGTTGGCTTTTTTCAGTTCTGCGGCTTGCACGGTAAGCCATTCTGTGCCTGCGTTTTTTGCTTCGGCATTTGTTTTGCATTTTCTCAATTCTTTTTCAAGTTCGGCGGGCAGCGAGAGGCTGAATAATTTAGGCAAAATATCAACCTGATTTGTGGTTGCAATAGGTTTTACGCCCGGAATTATCGGCACGGTAATTCCAATTTCGCGGCAACGTTTTACAAAATCGAAATATTTTGAATTGTCAAAAAACATCTGTGTTACAATATAATCTGCGCCTGCATCTACTTTTTCTTTTAAGTACAAAATGTCCTGTTCGGCGTTTTTTGCGTCCGCGTGTTTTTCGGGATAGCCTGCAACGCCACACGAAAAATGGGTTGGCGCAGCATTTTCAATTTCCGAATTTAAATATATTCCTTTGTTCATATTTTTTATTTGGCGCAATAAATCTACGGCATGAGCGTGTCCGCCGTTTTCGGCAATAAATGCAGGGTCGGATTTCATTTTATCGCCGCGCAAAACCAAAAGATTTTGCATTTCCAAATAATTGTAATCGATAAGTGCATCTTCGGTTTCGTCGCGGGTAAATCCTGCGCATATCACGTGGGGCACAACTTCGATATTGTATTTGAATTTTACGGCAGCCGCCACGCCAACGCTTCCCGGACGTTTTTTTGTTGCATAGCGTTCAATTTCGCCGTTATCGTTTGTGCGGTAAGCCGTGTCGGCTCTGTGGCTTGTAACATTAATGTATGCGGGACAAAATTCAAGCAGCGGCTCGATAGTTTGTTGTATTTCGGCAAAACTTCCGCCTTTGAGCGGAGGCAGAATTTCAAATGTAAACAGCGTTTTTTTTGTGTTTTTTAAAATGTCGATTATTTTCATTGTCGTAAAATTTGATTACAAATTTATATGATTTTTTTTGATTATTGTCTGTTTCGTTTTATTAAACAACGCAGAAATGAAAAGGGCTGTGTGTTGCAGCCCTTTTTGTCATCTGTGTTATTTTTTAACTGTTTTGTATTTTTTCTTGCCGTGCAAATTCTTCGAGCATGAGTTTGTAACGATACACATCTTTTCGTAAACCGCTAAATTTCAGAATTGTATCCGAATAATCCAATTCTATAAAATCTTCGTACATTCGTGTAAGTCGGTGAAATTTATTTTGCGGACGAAATATCATTACTTTATTTTCATCGCATACAAGCATATATTTGCGATAGCCGAACAGTTCTATTATTTTATTTTTATCGTCGTCGAGCGGTTTGTTCAGATATATTTTTACTGTTGCAAATCCTATGAACGGATATATAACGGCAAAAATGGCAACCAAACAAATCATTTCCAAAAATCGTCCATTGCCGAAAATGCGCCACAGGCTTGCCGTGTCTGACATAACAGGGCTGCTCATTAGGGAAATAAATATCAATATCACAAACAAAAGTAAAGTCAGATATATTGCAAATTTTATTACTCTTCTAAAATATCTTTTCATATTTACAGTTTATAATCCTTTGTTTATCGAATTCCACGCAAGCGAAGCCGAGCCAAGTATTGATACATCTTTGTTTTGCAATTCGGATGGTAGAATTTTTATTTTGTTTTTCCAAAATTTAAGTACATTTTTTTCAAACGATTCTATTGTCGGCTCAAAAATTAATTTGCCTGCTTTTGCCAATCCTCCAAACAAAAATATTGCTTCGGGAACTGTTATTGTTACTGCGTTTGCAAGAGCCAATCCAAGAATTTCGCCTGTGGTTTTAAATGCTTGTATTGCAATTTTATCGCCGTTATGTGCGGCATCGGCAATTTGTTTTGCTTCAAATTCGTCGAGGCTTTTGTGGCGGAAAACGCTATCGTCGTTATTTGCTGCTAAAAGTTCGGATACCGTTCGTTTTATTCCTGTTGCCGAAGCGTATGCTTCGAGGCATCCGCAACGTCCGCAACCGCATTGCCGTCCGTTTTTTTCGATAATAACGTGTCCGAGTTCACCGGCAAGCCCGTCGTGTCCGTAAATCATTTCGCCGTTAGCAACAAAACCGCTGCCAAGTCCCGTGCCAAGCGTTACAAAAATAAAATCGCGCATTTTTGCTGCTCCTCCGTACACCATTTCGCCGATAGCGGCAGCATTTGCATCGTTATCTAAGGCAATGCCGATGGTTGTTGGGAAAAATTTTTGCAGTTTTGCTACGATAGGCAGCGTTCCCGTCCACGGCAAATTCGGAGCAAACGCTATTTCTCCGGTATTATGATTGCCGTTGGGTGCGCCAATTCCTATTCCAATAATTTCAGCACTTTCGACATCGGTTTCAAGCTGAGCGATAACATCTTTCAGTGCATTAACATAATCGTCGAAATCGCTGTACAGCGGTGTAGAAATATTTGCTTCGGCATATATGTTTCCGATACGGTCAACCATACCGAACTTAGTGTTTGTGCCGCCAATATCTATTCCTACTACTAACTTTTTTGTATCCATTTTACTTATAAGTTTTTGATGTTTGTAAATATTAATTCAGACTCTGTTTTTGTCTGTTTCTTCTTGTTCTTTAATTAGTTTCTCTTGCTCTTTGATTAATTTTTCTCGCTCTTTTCTTGCTTTTCGGTTTTCCCAAAATTGCAATCCGAGAATTGCTAAAATCAATATAACTGCGCCAAACATGGCAACTCTAAGCATTAGTGTAGGCTGTTTGTCGGCGATATACATAAACCACCACACAATACACATTCCAAGAAATATTGATGCAATAATTATCAGTAAAAGTCGTGTTATTCGTATAAACATATCTTTTTATTTTTTATTTTCAAACGTCAAATTTAATAATATTTTTTGTAATAAAACGCTGTCAGTTTATTTTTATTATATAATAATCTTTTTTTCCTTTTTGTACAAGAATATATTTTTGGTTCAGCAAATCGGCAGAAGTGATTGTTTTTTCGGCTGTTTCTGTTTTCTGTTTGTTTATGCTCAGCCCGCCTCCAACAATGAGTTTACGCAATTCGCCTTTCGATTGAAAAATGTTTGTAACGGTTGTCAGTAACTCAACGATATTTACTTTTTCGTCGATTACGGTGCATGATATTTCATATTGAGGCACGCCTTCGAAAACTGTTAAAAATGTTTGTTCATCAAGTTTCGTCAAATTGTCGAAAGTTGATTTTCCAAATAAAATTTGCGATGCTTCAACAGCGGCATCATAATCTTTTTCGGAATGAACCATACATGTTATTTCTTTTGCCAAACGTTTTTGCAACACTCGCAAATGCGGCATTGCATCTTGTTCTTCTATAAGTTTTTCGATTTCGTTTTTATCAATGGAAGTAAAAATTTTGATATATCGTTTTGCATCATCATCGCTCACATTGAGCCAAAACTGATAAAATTTGTATGGCGATGTATAACGCGCATCAAGCCAAATATTTCCGCTTTCGGTTTTGCCGAATTTTTCGCCGTCGGCTTTGGTTATCAGCGGGCAGGTAAGGGCAAAAGCGTCGTTGCCTGTTGTTCGGCGAATAAGTTCCGTTCCTGTTGTGATGTTTCCCCATTGATCGCTGCCGCCCATTTGCAGTTTGCAATTTTTGTGAGTATTCAAAAACAAAAAATCATACGCCTGCAAAAGTTGATATGTAAATTCGGTAAACGATAATCCATCGCGAGCCTCTCCGCTGAGGCGTTTTTTTACCGAATCTTTTGCCATCATGTAATTTACGGTGATATGTTTTCCTATATCCCGAACGAAATCAAGAAAAGAAAAATTTTTCATCCAATCGTAATTGTTCACAATTTCGGCTGCATTTGCCGATTGGCTTTCAAAGTCAAGAAATTTTGAAAGTTGCTGTTTTATAGCATCTTGATTGTGTTTCAAAGTTTCCTCGTCAAGCAAATTGCGTTCTGTTGATTTTCCCGAAGGGTCGCCAATCATGCCTGTTGCTCCGCCAATTAGCGCAATAGGTTTGTGTCCGCAACGCTGAAAATGACGCATCATCATCACTCCGCACAAATGTCCAATGTGCAAAGAATCAGCCGTCGGGTCGATTCCCAGATATGCGGTTGTCATTTCTTTGTTTAACTGTTCTTCGGCGCCGGGCATAATATCCTGAATCATTCCGCGCCATTTTAGTTCTTCTACAAAATTCATTTAATTATTATTCATATAAATTTGGGTAGCAAAGGTATAAATAAAATGCGAAAAACCTCAATTTGCTTTTGTTTTTTACATCACCAACTTCACGGGACAATGGTCGGAATGAACAACGGCGTCGAGAATATCGGCATCTGCAAGTTTATCTTTTAAACTTTCCGAAACCAAAAAATAATCGATGCGCCAGCCGATATTTCGCGGACGTGCGCCCGAACGATAGCTCCACCAACTGTAACGCTCGCCATCATTGCAAAATTCGCGAAAAGTATCAACAAAACCAAGTTCAATAAACTCGTCGAACCATTGGCGTTCTTCGGGCAAAAATCCCGATACGTTTATGTGTTTTTCGGGATTATTTATATCAATCGGCTTGTGGCAAATGTTGAAATCGCCTGTGATTATTAAGTTAGGACGTTCGTTGCGCAATTGTTTTATGTATTTCGTGAAGGCATATAGATACTCCATTTTAAATTCCTGACGAATATCGCCCATAGTTCCCGATGGAAAATAAGAGCAAATAAGCGTTTTATCGCCAAAATCGGCGCGAATTAATCGTCCTTCGGCATCAAATTTTTCAATACCAATTCCAAAACTCACATTATCGAAATTAATGCGGCTCACAATTCCCGTACCGCTGTATCCACGCCGCACAGCCGAATGCCAATAACAATTATATCCCAAATCTTCAAATAATTGCGAGCCCATTTGATCGGGTTGGGCTTTTGTTTCCTGAATACACAAAATATCAGGATTTTCGGTTTTCAGCCATCCTATTAAATCCTTGCCAAGAGCCGAACGAATACCATTTAAGTTATAAGAAATTAAATTCATTTTATACTATTTTTCTGCGAATTTACACAATTTTTTTAAATAGATTAATTTTATAGTGAGAAATAAGAAGTAAAAGCCAAGAAGTTGAACGATTTATTATTGTTGATTTGAAAAAATATGTGCTTTGCTAATACTAACTTGCTATAAAAATAAATTGCAAAATCAAACCATTATTATTAGTTTTGCCGACTAATTCAGTTAAAAATTATGGCATTAATAAAATCTATTTCAGGATTTAGAGGAACAATTGGCGGAAAAGTTGGCGAAAATTTTACGCCCATAGATGTGGTTATTCTTACGTCGGCGTATGCGCAATGGCTTAAACTGCAATATCCAAACAAAAAATTGAAAGTTGTTGTAGGCAGAGATGCGCGAATTTCGGGCGAAATGGCGGCATCGCTTGTTGTAGGCTCGCTTTTGGGCTCGGGAATTGATGTTGTGAATATTGGGCTTGCAACAACACCTTCAACCGAACTTGCTGTGGTTCATTCAAATGCCGATGGCGGAATAATTCTCACGGCAAGTCATAATCCCAAACAATGGAATGCACTCAAATTGCTAAACAATAAAGGCGAATTTTTGAACAGCGACGAAGGAAAAACCCTGCTCGCAATTGCCGATAAATCAGAATATTTATTCCCCGAAATTGACGAAACAGGAAAAATAACCGCCGAGTATAATTTCGATAAAATTCACATAACAATGGTTCTCGAAAATCGTTTTGTCGATGTAGATGCAATTCGTAAAGCAAAATTTAAAATTGTGGTTGATGCCGTAAATTCCGTTGGCGGAATAATAATACCGCAACTGCTTCGTAAACTTGGAGTTGATGTTGTTGAACTAAATTGCGAGCCTACGGGAAATTTTGCACACAATCCAGAGCCGCTTCCCGAAAATCTTTTGGAAATTTCGCGAAAAGTTGTAGAAGAAAAAGCAAATCTGGGCGTTGTTGTTGATCCTGATGTTGATCGTCTGGCTTTGGTTTGCGAAGATGGAAAAATGTTTGGCGAAGAATACACGCTTGTTTCGGTTGCCGATTATGTTTTATCAAAAGAGCGAGGAAATGCGGTTTCAAATCTATCGTCGTCGCGTGCGCTTATGGATATTACCGAAAAGCATGGCGGACAATATTTTTCGGCGGCTGTGGGCGAAGTAAATGTAGTTGCCAAAATGAAAGCGACAGGCGCAATTATCGGTGGCGAAGGAAACGGCGGCGTTATTCTTCCCGAATTTCATTACGGCAGAGATGCTTTAATCGGCATTGCTTTGTTTCTTACAAATTTGGCAAACAAAAACGTGAAAGCATCAGAACTTCGGGCAACGTATCCCGATTATTTTATGTCGAAAAACAAAATTGAACTTACGCCAAATATCAATACAGATAAGATTTTTGAGAAAATAAAACAAAAATACGCATCGCAACGAATAACCGATATCGACGGAGTAAAAATTGATTTCGACAAGGAAAAAATGTGGGTGCTTTTGCGAAAGTCAAACACAGAGCCGATTATACGGATATTTTCGGAAGCAAACGATGCCGAAACAGCCGACAAATTAGCAAAAAAAATAATTGCCGATATAAACGAATTTATGTGTTGATTTGATTAGAAAAACAATTATAAAACTCAATTAAATTTAAATATGATTACCGAAATTCTTGCAAAAATTGTACGTTACAAAAACGGCGTAGTTGTTGATAGTATGCGCAATAGCGGAATAATTTACGAAATTAATTACGGCGTGCCTGTTGTTGATATAAAACGAATAGCCGAACAATATTTTCCAAATCATAAATTAGCCGAGCAGTTATTTTTTTGCAGCGAACGCGAGTTGAAAATTGCCGCTGTATTTATCGACAATCCCATAGAAATCAACATTGAACAAATCGATAAATGGAGGAAATTGTTTGTAAACACCGAAATTACAGAAAAAGTTTGTTGCCATTTGTTTTGCAAAACGCCTTTTGCAGCAACAAAAATCAACGAATGGATAAAAAGCGATAATAAATTTATTTTACAGGCGGCATGGAATTTATTTTCGAAACAAACAGACGTTGATTTTATAAAAACTTTTTTGCAAAATGCCGATAACTTTAACTTCAATTTTACAAACGTTCAGTTTGCCGCAATACAAGCATTAACAAGCGTTTCGGGCAATAACGCCGACTTTATAAAAAACGCTGTTTTATCATATTCCGAAATTTTGTCGAAATCAAAAATATCAAA
>JAITPP010000191.1 GCA_031289385.1 Prevotellaceae bacterium
GTCAATTTATTTATTCGCTGTTAGTTAATAAAGATAATCGTTTGCTTATAGGAACTGACGGGCAGGGTTTGAAATATTATGATACAAACACCAATACTATCGAAGATTTTGATGCAAATCTGGCATTGATAGATTTCAGAAAAAGCAAGGTACATGCTATATTTCAAGACAGTAATAATGATATTTGGTTAGGCTTGTTTCAAAAAGGCGTGGTGCATATTCCGTCAGAGCAAAATATATTTGATTATTATGGTTATAAATCAATAAATCATAATTTTATAGGCTCAAATTGTGTAATGTCGATAAGCAAAGATCAAAACGACAGACTGTGGATTGCTACGGATAATGATGGTTTGTACGGATTTGACGAAGAAACAAAACAATCCGTTCATTTTCATCAGACATCATCGCCGCTATCTGTGCCTGATATTGTGGTGTGTTCTTTTGAAGATTCCGAAAATACTTTGTGGATTGCAGCCTACATGAAAGGTTTGGCAAAGGTAAACCGCAAAACAGGCGACTGTAATTACATTCCGCAGTTGTTGAACGAAAAAGTTTTTTACATAACCGAAGATAAACATAAACACTTACTTATAGCCACATTAGGCTCTGGATTGTTTATGCTTGATATTAAAAACGGCGAAATAAAACATTACGAATCGTCGAAACAGGAAGAAAATAATTGGACATTAGACGAACTGTGCAACGATTGGGTAAATTATATACTTTGCGACAGCGAAGGGCTTATCTGGCTGGGGCATTACAACGGTTTAAGTTGTTTTAATCCTCAAAAGAAAACATTTATCAATTACAACAATACCAATAATCTTTTGCCGGGGAGTATTGTAAACGCTTTGTGCGAAGATCGTTACGGCGCAATATGGATTGGAACAACCACACAAATATATCGTTTTGATAAAACAAGCGGCATTATGGAAAATATTCCAATGCAAAACAGCCCAAGCGGCGAAATGATTTGCGGAATATGCGAAGACAACGATGGTAAAATATGGTTTAGCACGTATCGAGGAATTTACAGATTTGACACCAATTTGCAAAAATTTTCGCACTACTATGCGGGAAACGGTTTGCAGGGAAATGAATTTACGCGCGGCGCAGTGTTTAAAGATAAACGAGGCAAATTATATTTTGGCGGCACAAACGGCGTAACAAGTTTTTTTCCAAGCAGCATTACCGAGCCTAAAAACGAATTACCATTGTATCTTACAGCCTTTTATCTTTTCAATCAGTCGATACATCAAGGTGATATTTCGGGAAATTGCGAAATAATGAAAACCTGCGTTTCGGATGCCGATAGTTTTTACCTTTCGCATAAAGATAATACTTTTACTTTGGAATTTTCAAATTTCGATTTTGCCAATGCCAAACACACTGTTTATGAATATAAAATGCAAGATATGCAGGCAGAATGGATTAGTATGCCTCCCGGAGTTAATCAGGTAACTTACAATAATATATCGCCCGGACAATATAAATTTATGATAAGGGTTGCAAATTTCCCCGATTCGCAAAAAATATTTAATATAAAAATTGACTATCCTTGGTATCAAACAGGCTGGGCGAAATTTTTGTTTATATTTTTTATTGTGTCTATTATTCTTATAATTATCAACTTTATACGCTCTAAAATACATTATCGGCAAGAACTTCTTATAAAAGAACACAATCAGGAAATAAACGAGTCGAAACTGCAATTTTTCATCAATATTTCGCACGAAATTCGCACTCCAATGACACTTATTATCAATCCAATAGAAAAATTGATAAAAAACAATAACGATGCAAAAACACATCAAACATATATGATTATATACAGAAACGCACAGCGAATACTGCGTTTGGTAAATCAACTGCTTGATATACGAAAACTCGATAAAGGGCTTATACGTCTTGGTTGCAGAGAAACCGATATTGTAGGTTTTATAAACGATTTGATGCATACATTCGAACATTTGGCGCAACAAAAAAACATACATTTTGTATTTGAAAATAATTTTGACGAACTCAAAGTGTGGATTGATCTTAGTCATTTCGACAAAGTTATGCTTAACGTATTATCAAATTCGTTTAAATTTACACCCGAAAACGGCGAAGTTATTGTAAAACTTTCGACAGGCGCAGGCGATAAACGAATACAAACAAAAGAATATTTTGAAATAAGAGTTACCGATAGCGGAATTGGCGTGGATATTAGTAATATCGAACGTATTTTTGAACGTTTTTATCAAGTTAATCAGTTTGTAGATGCAAAATTCGGCACAGGCATTGGCTTGCATTTATCGCGCGAATTGGTGAAACTGCATCACGGAATTATTTACGCCGAGCCGCGCAACGACAGCGAAAGCGGTATGCAAATGGTAATTCGTTTGCCAATGGGTTATGAACATTTATCGGCAGACGAAATGGAAACGCCCGAAAAAGCGGCTCAGCGCATATCGATGTACTATAATCATAATAATGACGAATTACACGACGAAAAAACAGATGAAAACAAGCCTGTGGCAGTATCGGCAACAAAAACAAAATATAAAGTACTTGTAGTTGAAGACGAAGATGAATTGCGAAGATACATTATGACGGAATTATCCGAAAAATACAAAACAACAGGTTGCTCCAACGGCAAAGAAGCATTTGAAATGATACTTAAAGAACGTTTTGATGCAGTATTAAGCGATGTGATGATGCCCGTAATGGACGGTATTACACTTACTTATAAAATAAAACAAAATATCAATATAAATCATATTCCTATTATATTGCTTACCGCGAAAATACAGGAAAAAGATTATATCGAAGGGCTGGAAATAGGCGCAGATGCTTATATTACCAAGCCGTTCAATACAAATATATTGGAACAGACTATTAATAATTTGATTGCAAATCGTGAAATTTTGCGGAAAAAATTCAGCGGAGTACAGGAATACGGCGACAAAATAAATCGTATTGAAATGAAATCGGCAGACGAAATTTTGATGAATAAAGTGATGAAAATTATTAGCGATAACTTATCAAATCAAGAATTGAATGTTGAATTTTTGGCAGATAATGTAGGAATGAGCCGCGTTCACATGCACCGAAAACTTAAAGAACTTACCAACCAGTCGGCTCGCGATTTTATTCGCGGCATACGCATGAAACAAGCGGCATTGCTGCTGTCCGAGAATAAATTTGGAATATCAGAAGTTGCCTACGCTACGGGATTTAGCAATGTCTCGCATTTTTCAACTTCATTCAAAGGATTTTACGGAATGTCGCCTACCGAATATATCGAAAATTTAAAACCAAATAATGTTAATATATAAAAATATGAAAAACACATCAAAACTAATTATTATCACGCTGTTGGCAGCAATTTTAAGTATCACGCAAAGTTGGAGTCGCGATTACGACGGTATAGTATCGTTTACCAAAAATGATGCAATGTTTATGCTGGTTTCAAACGGAAAACCCTTGCCCCTTGTTATTGACGCTAATGCCGACAAAGGATTGGAACACGCAGCAAACAATTTATTAAACGATTTTGAACTTGTAACACAAACAAAATCAACATTATTAACAAAATTACCTGCATCAGGAAAAATAATTATTGCAGGCATTATCGAACAAAGCGCCTTGCTCGAACAACTTGTAAAATCGGGAAAAATAGACATAAACCAATTGCAGGGAAAAAACGAAAAATATCTGATTCAAACAATTACAAATCCTTTTGATGGAATAGATGAAGCATTGGTAATTGCAGGCAGCGACAAGCGCGGCGCAGTTTACGGAATATATGAACTTTCGGAACAAATAGGCGTTTCTCCTTGGTATTATTGGGCTGATGTTCCCGTGCAAAAACACGAAAATATATCGCTGCAACGCGGAACTTATACTAATGACGAGCCTGCAGTAAAATATCGCGGCATTTTTTTGAATGATGAAGATCCAGCCCTAAAAGATTGGACTTATGCCACTTTCGGAGGTTTTAACAATAAATTTTACGAAAAGGTATTTGAACTTATTTTACGTTTGCGCGGCAATTTCTTTTGGCCTGCAATGTGGGGAAAAGCCTTTTATGACGACGATACGCAAAACGGCATTCTTGCAAATGAAATGGGCGTAGTTATAGGCACTTCGCATCACGAGCCGCTGGGACGCGCTCACGACGAATGGCGGCGTTACGGCAGCGGCGAATGGAATTATTCGAAAAATCCTAAAATATTGTCCGAATTTTGGCGTGGAGGAATGGAAAGAATAAAAGATTTTGAAACCGTTGTAACCGTTGGTATGCGCGGCGATGGCGACGAGGCTATGAGCGAAGGAACAAATATCAGTCTTCTCGAAAAAATTGTTAAAGATCAACGCGCAATTATCGAAAAAGTAACAGGCAAAAAAGCCGATAAAACGCCTCAGGTGTGGGCTTTGTATAAAGAAGTGCAGGATTATTACGACAAAGGAATGAGAGTTCCCGACGATATTACACTTTTGCTCTGCGACGACAACTGGGGAAATGTACGAAAACTGCCGCAAATAGATGCTCCAAAACATAAAGGCGGATACGGAATGTATTATCATTTCGATTATGTAGGAGGACCACGTAATTATAAATGGCTGAATATTACGCCTGTACAAAAAATATGGGAACAAATGAATTTGTGCTACGAATTTGGCGTAGAAAAAATATGGATAGTTAATGTCGGCGATTTGAAACCTATGGAATATCCTATTACGTTTTTCTTGGATATGGCTTGGAATCCGAAACGTTTTAATGCACAAAATCTGCTGCAACATACCGAACGTTTTTGCGCTCAGCAATTCGGCGAAAAATATGCCAAAGAAGCAGCGCGATTAATTAATCTTTATACAAAATTCAACCGCCGCGTATCGCCCGAATTACTTAACGATGCAACTTACAGTTTGACTAATTATAATGAATTTGAACAAGTTACAAACGAATATCATAATTTGCTTATTGATGCTTTACGTTTGTATAATCTTTTGCCTGCCGAATACAGAGATGCTTACAACCAATTGGTTTTGTTTCCGATAAACGCCTGTTCCAATTTGTACGATTTGCATTATGCTGTTGCAATGAACAAAAAATTTGTAAACGAAAATAATGTAACAGCCAATTATTGGGCAGATAAGGCAAAAGAATGTTTTGCCCGCGATTCAATATTAACTTACGAATATCATCACACAATGTCGGGCGGGAAATGGAATCACATGATGTCGCAAACGCACATAGGTTATTTTTATTGGCAACAGCCGCCTGTAAATATTATGCCTAAAGTAGATTACGTGCCGGAAGAAAATAATCGTCAGAAAATTTTTATAGAAGCCGATGGATATGTTTCTATCGAAGCCGAACATTTTAACCGCACCAACGCAACAGATAAACTGCAATGGGAAATAATACCCGATTTGGGAAAAACAAAATCGGGAGTAACCGTATTTCCTGCAAACACACAGATAAAAGATACCGATTTTGTGTTTTTGGAATATGGATTCAGCACAGTTTCGGCAGGCGAATTTACGATTAATATGTTGTTTTCGCCTACATTAAATTTCAATGCCAATAAAGGTTTGCGATATGCCGTATCAATAGATGGCGAGCCTGAACAAATTGTGAATATCAACGGACATTATCGCGGCGAATTAGGACAATGGCAAGCCGAAAGTATTATTAAAACATCAACAAAACACAATGTTTCAAAAGGCTTGCACACTTTGCGTTTTCGCGTGTTGGAAACAGGAATTATTTTGCAAAAAATATTGATTGATGCGGGAGGATTAAAACCATCGTATTTAGGTGCGCCCGAATCGAAAATTGAATATAAATAAAATATTATGAAAATAAATTATAAAAAAATAACAGAAAAATATAATATAAATGCAACAATTACAAGATGTTGTTTAACGATATTTTTTCTCTGCATTTTTGCAATTAACGCACTGCAAGCCGACGATGGCAGCAATTTATGGTTGCGCTCAGAAACCAACGCCAATGCAACAGTTTCAGCAAATAAACAAACAGCTACTATTGACATAGCAATTAATGAATTACGAACACAATGGCGAGGTGCGCCGATACAATTAACCGTTTCGTCAGCCAAAAATTTTCGCAATTTAGGAAACGACGGTTTTATGATTTCGGGAAATACAAACACAAAACTCACCGTTACAGCACTTACCGAGCAAGGTTTATTGTACGCCGCATATCATTTAATACGATTGCAGGCAGTGGGCAATATTCCCGAAAATTTGGATATTGTAGAGATACCGAAATATCAACATCGTATTCTTAATCATTGGGATAATCTTGACAGAAGTATTGAGCGCGGTTATGCCGGAAAATCTCTTTGGGAATGGGAAAAATTACCTGCCGAAATATCTCCGCGATATAAGGAATATGCGCGTGCAAATGCGTCTGTCGGAATCAACGGCTCTGTGCTGAACAACGTAAACGCATCGCCGCAAATACTTTCTGCCGAAATGTTGGAAAAAGTAAAAATAATTGCCGATGAATTTAGAGTTTATCATATAAAAGTTTATTTGTCTATTAATTTTTCGTCGCCTGCCGAACTTGGAAAATTAAGCACGTCCGACCCGCTTGACAAAGATGTGCAAAAATGGTGGAAAAATAAAGTAGATGAAATTTATCGTTTGATACCCGATTTCGGCGGTTTTCTGGTAAAAGCCAACTCCGAAGGGCTACCGGGGCCACAGGATTTCGGACGCACACATCTCGACGGAGCAAACATGATTGCCGATGCTCTTGCACCTCACAATGGCATTGTAATGTGGCGGGCGTTTGTGTACAATCCCACCGACAACGACAGAGCAAAACAAGCATATCAGGAATTTATGCCTTTCGATGGGCAATTTCGTTCAAATGTAATAATTCAGGTGAAAAACGGGCCCGTTGATTTTCAACCTCGCGAGCCTTTCAGTCCATTGTTCGGCGCAATGCAGAAAACGCCTGTGATGCCCGAATTTCAAATAACACAGGAATATCTTGGATTTTCAAATCATTTGGCATATCTTGCGCCGCTTTTCAAAGAATGTCTCGACAGCGAAACCTACGCACGCGGCAAAGGAAGTACAGTAGCCGCTGCCACCGACGGCACTTTGTTCGGACACAATATTTCAGCCATAGCAGGAGTTGCAAATACAGGCGATAACGTAAATTGGTGCGGACATCCTTTTGCGCAGGCAAATTGGTATGCTTTCGGACGTTTGGCTTGGAATCACAGCCTGTCGGCGGAAAATATTGCCAGCGAATGGTTAAAGCAAACTTTTACCGACAACGAAGAATTTGTAACGCCCCTAACCGATTTAATGATGCGTTCGCGCGAAGCCGTTGTAGATTATATGATGCCGCTCGGATTGCATCATATTTTTGCTATGAGTCATCATTACGGACCTGAGCCTTGGTGTTATTTTCCTAATGTTCGTGCCGACTGGTTGCCGCCGTATTATCATAAAGCCGATTTTGACGGAATAGGATTTGACAGAACAGAAAAAGGAAGCAATGCCGTATCTCAATATTTTTCGCCTTTACGCGAAGAATTTAACGATATAAAAACCTGCGATGAACGTTTTTTGTTGTGGTTTCATCATGTTGAATGGAATCATACAATGAAAAGCGGGCGCACATTTTGGGACGAACTTTGTTATCATTACCAACACGGTGTTAATGAAATACGCGACTTTCAGAAAATATGGGATAAAATGGAACAATACGTTGATGCCGAACGTTTTGCACTTGTACAATCTAAACTGCGAATACAATCGCGAGATGCCGTATGGTGGAAAGATGCTTGTTTGCTGTATTTTCAAACATTTTCAAAAAAACATATTCCTTATGATATCGAGCGTCCCATATACGATTTGGATGATTTGATGAAAATAAAACTTAAAGAATCGGAGATTATAAGAATTAAGAATTAAGAATGAAGAATGAAGAATTAAGAATTAAGAATTAAGAATTAAGAATGAAAGGCACACAGATAACACAGATACGACGGATTTACACAGATAAAAAAACAATTACGAATTAAACGCCCTGAAAGGGCAACTTATTTCAGCGTAGGGCAACACCCTACGAAAAAAACGCAAACAAAAAAAGTGCGGAAAACAAAAGCAGAATAGAATTACAAACGCTCACCCGCACGACTTGAAGAATTGAGAGTGAAGAATGAAGAATGAACCCCCCAGCCCCCTAAAGGGGAGTTTGGCAGTGTAGCAAAGTCCCCTTTAGGGGATTTAGGGGTGAAACAAATTAATAAAATTGAAAAAAACCTTTGTGTACTTTGTGGTTAAAAAAATAAAAATTAAGAAGTTAAATAAAAAAATATATGTTATGAAAATATTAAAAATATCAATGATTGCAGGTTTTACATTTATAATTGCTTTTAATGTGATTTCGTGCAAAAAATCAAACAATAATGCAACAGAAGCAACATTCAATTATTTTGAATACAAGGGCTGCGACTCAACATTTTCAACGGTTGATACGAACAATCAATTTCAAAACCCAATTCTCAGCGGTTTCTATCCCGACCCAAGTATTTGCCGCAAAGATTCTGATTATTACTTGGTAACTTCTACTTTCTCGTATTATCCGGGCATTCCGATTTTTCACAGCAACGATTTGGTAAATTGGACGCAAATTGGCAATGTGCTTAATCGGCGTTCGCAACTTGATATAAAAGAAGGAGTTCGTTTGAGCGGCGGTGTGTATGCGCCAACAATTCGCTACAATCCGCACAACGAAACATTTTATATGATAAATACGCTTGTAGATGTGCTTGGGAATTTTGTAGTAAAAACTAAAAATCCTTTTGAAAATAATTGGAGCGACCCGATTGGATTGCACATCAACGGCATTGACCCTGATATTTTTTTCGATGATGATGGAAAAGGCTACATTGTGCACAACGACGAGCCGCCCGCAAAGCCCGAATGGGACGGACATCGGGCTATTTGGCTGCGCGAGTTTGATGTTGAATCTGATTCTATTGTCGGCGAAAAAATCTGCATTGTAGATGGCGGAACAGACAAAGCAAAACATCCTATTTGGATTGAAGCGCCGCATTTATACAAAATCAACGGATATTATTATCTGATGTGTGCCGAAGGCGGAACAAGTATCGACCATTCGGAAGTAATTTTTCGCGCCGATAACGTAAAAGGTCCTTATATTTCTTGGAAAAACAATCCTATTTTAACTCAACGCGATTTGCCAAAAGACCGCAAAAATCCTATAACCTGCGCGGGACACGCTGATTTGGTACAAACTCCCGAAGGCGACTGGTGGGCGGTTTTTCTTGCCTGCCGCCCATACGAGAATAATATCTTCAACACAGGACGCGAAACGTTTTTGCTGCCTGTAAAATGGGTTGATGAATATCCTGTGATTCTGGAAAAAGAAAAAGAAATTCCATATATTGTTGATAATCCCCGTCATTCCGTGCTTAACACGGAATCCCAAACCAAAGCAGAAGGCGGAAATCCCCTGTTAAAACGCAATTACACATATCGCGAAGAATTTGATGGCGAAAAATTGCCTGATAATTGGCTGTTTGTGCGCACGCCTGAATTTCTTGACCATTATTCTCAAAAAGACGGGAAACTTCAACTTCATTCTACCGAACATACGATTTATGAAATTGCAAATCCTGCTTTCACAGGTATTCGCCAAGCGCATTTAACATTTACAGCGCAAACCGAATTTCAATTTAACCCTGAGCAAGAAAGTGATATTACAGGAATAGTTGCATATCAAAATGAAAATCACAATTTTGTTTTTGGAAAGACCATTGAAGATGGAGTTTTAAAAATAGTGCTTAATCGCGCCGAAACAACTGTGGCACGAATTGCAGACGTAGAAATTTCAAAAGAATTTGCTAAAAAACCTGTAACTTTAAAGATAATCGGCAATAAAGGGCAGTATTCGTTTTTGTATTCTTTCGACAACGGCAAAAAATGGCAAACGCTGGCAGAAAACATTGATGCAAAAAATCTCAGTACCGAAATTGCAGGCGGATTTACAGGAACTGTTATTGGACTTTATACTTATAAAAATCCTTTTGATGCAAAAACTGCTTTGAACCCTTATGAAAAAGGCGCTTTTGAAACTCAAAAATACCGAAACGTTTTTGCCGAAGCAGGTTATCCGCAAGCAGAAATAGATGAAAAACTTAACAATTTATTTTATCAGATATTTGAAGGCGAAAATAAAGTTTATTTTGAAGTTGATAGTACTTTGGCATACATTTCGGATATAAAAAATCACGATGTACGCACCGAAGGAATGAGTTATGGAATGATGATTGCCGTACAATTTAACCGCAAAGATATTTTTGACAAACTTTGGCGTTGGAGTGTAAAATATATGCAACATCACGAAGGAGCATCAAAAGGTTATTTTGCTTGGAGTTGCAAAACCGACGGAACTCGCAATTCGCAAGGTGCAGCCTCCGATGGCGAATTATATTACATTACATCTTTGATTTTTGCATCAAATCTTTGGGGAAACGATACGGGAATTGATTATCTGAAAGAAGCACAATATATTCTTGATTGCGCTTTTGCCAAAGATGGCACAGGCAATATCGCCAATTTTATTGATACCACTTATAAACTTATTACTTTTGTTCCCGATGGTGCAGGAAGCGGCTGGACAGACCCATCTTACCACATTCCTGCATTCTATGAAGTGTGGGCGCGTTGGGCAAACGATGGCAGAGCAGAGTTTTGGAACGCCTGCGCCGACAGCGCTCGTGCCTATCTGCACAAATCTGTCGATTCAAAAACGGCTATCAACGCCGACCAAAATAATTTTGACGGTTCGGTGTTGGAACGCATTTTTCCAAATGGAATAACCTACCGCAATGATGCTTTTCGTTTCGATTCGTGGCGAGTGCCGATGAACATTGCGCTGGATTATTCGTGGAGTTGCAAAGACAAGGAATGGCAGCAGTGGTATGGGAAAACATTTCAGAATTTTTTATATTCACAAGGCGTAAAAACTTTTGTTGATCAATATAAGATGGATGGCAGCAAGGTTGATTGGATTTTGCAGGCAGGCAACAAAAGAGCCTTACGGCATGGCATTGGTTTACAAGCCACTGCCGCTGCCGTTTCGCTTGTGTGCGAACATCCAAAAAGTTACGAATTTATAACTCAACTTTGGAATTTGGAAAACAAACCTTTCGCTGACGGTTATTTCGATGCTTATTACGATGGTTTACTGCAATTATTTGCATTTATGCATCTAAGCGGAAATTATCGGATAATAGAATGAATGAAAGGACGTCTGTATGTATTGCACCTGCTTTAATTAGAGCGTTTAATAAGGCATCTCCAATTTGTTGAATGTCTTTTGAAATATCCCGATATTTAAAGTAAAGTCGAAATGTTTTGTAAGTCTGTAAACAGAAACAACGGCGAGCCTCTGAATGAAAACACGGCAGTAGGTTATATGAAACGTTTTGAGGCGGTAATAAATGCAGCAATAGAAAACAAGTTGCAGCGGGCGGCGGTTAATTTGTTTGATAAACTTTAAAAATTCTAATGATATGAATACAGAACTTAAAAACACGTTGGCACAAGCCGACCTATTAAAAGAGCGGTTACAATCAGCCCGACCGCTTGACGTTGAGGCGTTAAAGAAAATACAGGCGGCTTTTGAAATAGAATATACCTTTGAAAGCAACAAAATTGAGGGTAATACTTTGACATTACAGGAAACCGCACTTGTGGTTAGCGAGGGCGTTACTATCGGCGGCAAAAGTATGAGGGAACATTTAGAAGCGATAAACCACGCCCAAGCCGTTGAGTTTATCAAAGACATAGCCCGCGCCGATATTGACGTTACAGAGCGTACAATAAGGGAAATTCACGCCCTTATTTTGCATAGCATAAACAGGGAACAGGCAGGACGGTACAGGACTGTACCTGTTATGATAGTAGGCAGCCAACACACACCGCCACAACCCTATTTGATACAGCCCCAAATGGAACGTTTTATGATTGACTATAAACAAATGGAAACAGACGGCGCGCACCCAATTATTATTGCTGCATATTTGCACGATAAACTTGTAGAAATACACCCGTTTATTGACGGCAACGGCAGAACGTCCCGCCTTTTAATGAATTTGTATCTGCTTTCAAAAGGTTACACTATAACCTCACTCAAAGCCGACAATGAGGCAAAGCGGGCGTATTACACTGCATTGGAACAAAGCCACACAGAGGGCAACCACGAGCCGTTTTATTTGCTTGTGGCAACCGCTGTAAAAAAGCATTTGGAAAAGTATTTGGGAATTATTGAGGGGTAGTTATTTAGCAATGTAAAGCGTGGCAAAAAATGGCAAACTTTGACAATAAAATTAGAGTTTTCTACTATTTTAATGACTTTAATCACCCTGTTATTTTGATAATTAGAGGTATCTCCGACAAGTTCTATCGTGAAATTTTCTGAACCACAGTTGCAAACAATTTTTCCTGTGATTTCAAATTCGTTATTACTATCGCCGATAGGTTCTAAAATGTGTTGCAAATGTTTTGGAACAGGTAACATAATTTTTTCTTTTTTTCATCCAAATTTTACTTAAT
>JAITPP010000089.1 GCA_031289385.1 Prevotellaceae bacterium
AAATTGAAGAAATGGATTTTCATTATCGGTTGGCAAAATTTTCACATTATAATTTTGCGGATTATACGTGATAATATTTTCTTTGCTGATATATTTTTCTGCAATTTTTGCGATTATATCAATATTGGTGTTTACAAATATTTTTCCGTTATTTGTTGCCAAAAATTCAAATAATTCACCTTTCGCTTTTGCAACGCCATCAATGTCTCCGAAAAATTCAAGATGCGCTTTACCTATATTATTTATCAATCCGAAATCGGGATTTGCAATTTTGCATAATGTTGCTATTTCGCCAAAATGGTTTGTACCCATTTCGATAATTGCAAAATTGTGTTCCTGCTTTATTTTAAGCAATGTTTTGGGTACGCCTATTTGATTGTTAAGATTTCCTTCGGTTACGGCTACGTTAAATTTTTTAGAAAGTACACGATATACAAGTTCTTTTGTTGTTGTTTTTCCGTTGCTGCCTGTAATTGCAAGTACAGGTAAATCAAGTTTTTTACGATGATATGTTGCCAAATCCTGTAAAGTTTTTAGAGCATCATCTACAACAATAACTTTTTCTTGCGCAGTAAACGATTTATCATCGGCAATAGCATACGCTGCACCTTTTTCAATAGCCGATTTTACAAAATTGTTTCCATCAAATTTATCGCCTTTAAGGGCAACAAAAATTGAGCGTGGCACAACTTCTCTGCTGTCGGTTATTACATTCGGATATTGTTTAAATATTTCGTAAATATCTGATATTTTCATATTGTTTCGATTATAAAAAACAAAAACCTCATATTCAGAGGTTTTTGTTTTACTGTATAATTTGATTTGGTTTATTTTTTCCGTTTTTTACCTGCTGCTATTTGATCTGTTCTTGTGCCTACCATATTCATTGCACAGCGGAAACCTATATCGCAAGCCGATTTGTCTTCATCAAGAAAACGGCGGGTGCTTGGGCTTAACCAATATGCTCTGTCTAAAAACGAGCCGCCTTTATATACTCTTGATTTGTCGCTTATAAGTGACGAACGTCCTCGTCCAAGTTCACCTTCGCCTTGATAATACATATCCGAAGTTTTTGACAATGCTTCGGGATTGTCAATAGCCGAAATATCTGCCATAAGCGATTGATAATCTCCATCTTTGTAATTTCTTAAATCGCCTGTTTGATAATTAAGTCTGTCGGGAGTATATCCTATTGTATCAAGTACCATTCTGCCATATTGATCTTTTGTTACAGGTTTTCCTTCTTCATCAACCGATAATCCTGTATAAACGTTCCCACGAAACGGACGAAATTCATCCATATCAGAATAAGATAGCGGACGATAAACATCCAAAACCCATTCGTTAACGTTGCCTGCCATGCAATACAAACCGTAATCGTTAGGCAAGAATGAACGAACAGGAGCCGGCGTAGCAAAACCGTCGTTTGCAGCACCTGCTACACCCATAAGATCGCCTTTGCCTCTTTGGAAGTTTGCCATCATTTGTCCGCGTGTTTTCTTGGCACTGCTGCGTGCTGAACCGCCTGTCCACGGATACACTTTACGTTCTGTTATGCGTTCGTTTTCTGTTACGCCAATAAGTCCTGATGCTGCAAATTCCCATTCTGCTTCTGTCGGAAGGCGATATTTTGAGAATAATATTCCATCGCTCATTTTCACTTTGCGCGTTGCACCTTTATCGTCTGAAGAAATATCTTTTAATCCTTTATTAACTGTACCTTCGTACTGTCCTGCAAGATACGCATCGGTATTAAAATTATTGTCATCTTTCTGAGTTGTCAAATCTAACTTTAATACGCCTTTTTTGACAAGTTGCAATTCGTTTACACGGTCTGTACGCCATAAACAATAATCGCTTGCCTGACGCCACGTAACTCCTACAACAGGATAATTATCAAACGAAACATGTTGATAATACGTTTCTACCATTGGCTCGTTAAACGACATCGGGCTGCGCCAAACCAATGTGTCGGGCAATGCGTTGAGCACTACATTTGGATACGATACATAAGTTCTTCTCAACCAATGTATGTATTGTCTGTAATCGACATTACGCACTTCCGTTTCATCGATGTAGTACGAATCGACAGTAACTCTGCGCGGAGTGTTGTTGTTTGTATAGCCAAGGTCTTCCATTACTCGACCCATGACATATAGTCCGCCTTCTATAAATACAAGACCGGGGGCTGTAGCTTGTTTTCGCGGAGTGAGTACTTCAAAACCTCCGTATTTGCTGTCGTTGTATTTCCAGCCGGTTGTTTCCGACACGTTGCTACTACTGCTTTTTTTCAGGAAACATCCTGTTAAACTTAATGCAATGATGCAATAAATTACTGTTAAAAATTTCAGTTTCATAATATAATTCTTCATAAATAGATTACAAATTTATTAGTATTTTTGATAATATCATTATTTTTGTACTTTTTTGCAAAATTTAATATATATTAGATTTTGTTAATATGGGCATTTATACGTTCTACTTCGCTGATAATCTGTCGGCTCTCTGTCCGAATAGATGCCTTGTAGTATATATTCGCCTTTTCTATTTTTCAATTTAAATATAACACTTATTTCATGTGCCGATACATATCGAGCGCCGTTTCCTATGTTGCCGAAGTTGGCACTGTATCCTATGTTAAAATATTTTGCTCTAAATCCTGCTGCGATAACAAAGGTTGAATTTTTAAATCCTGTATCCGATCTGTGCGACAAGCCTACAAACACAGTGTTAAAATCAGCGTATGCGCCTATGTCTATATCATCAAAATCGTATTGCCGTATATATCTTACATAGGGCGATATTACCAATGCGTCTTCTCTGATTGCTCTGCTGTTGTATCGGCGAATTACAGGAATATCATAAGCCATATATCCTGTAATTTTCAGCGGATTCGGTAATGATATTACTGTTGATTTCGATAAATTTTGTCCTCCTAAATTAAATACTGCCGCTCCTGCCTTAAATCGTTTGAACAATACAGTTGCTCCAAATCCTACATAAATAGTGTTATTTTTTATTACAAGATAATCGGATGGATAGGCTATTCCTCCGTTAAAATAAGGCATATCGGGAAAAATCAAGCCGCTTGGATCTCGTTTTCTGTTGATATATGAAAGCGACAAACCTCCGCGTATATACAAATCTTCGGCAAGCCGTATGTTATTAGAATATGCTAAACTTAATGATGTGGTTGCAAAAACTCCTTTTCCTACATCATCGTGCATTACCATCAATCCAAAACCGCTGTGAATATTTTCGAGATATAAATCGTATGCGGCGGTGTATGTTGCAAACGGACTTTTATACGTAGGGTACTGATTTCTATAACCAATAGTAACACGCGAATATTCTTCGTTACCAACATGGCTCGGATTGAAATTCATTGCCGTTGATTCGAATAAACTAAAAATAGCGTCTTGCGCTTTAATTGTATTTGAATAAATAAATACTATTAAAAGCAACAATTTGAACCGCTTTGTAAGGTTAATCCTGTCTAAAATGTGCATCCTTATATATTTACAACTCACAAAGGTATATAAAATTTAATAAATACAACAAAAATTGTATAACTTTTTGTTTTTTTTTAACTTTGCAAAAAAATTACGACTATGATTAGAATAGGAATTGGTTATGATGTTCATTGTTTAAAAGATGGACTTGAATTATGGATTGGAGGAATAAAAATCGAATCTGAGAAAGGCGTTGTTGCTCATTCTGACGGCGATACGCTTATACACGCAATATGCGACGCTTTGCTTGGTGCTGCCGCTTTACACGATATTGGCTATCATTTTCCCGACAATGATGCCCGATATAAAAATATTGACAGCAAAATACTTTTAAAGAAAGTTATTGATATGATTGCCGAAAAAAACTATTCGGTAGTAAATATTGATTCTACCGTTTGTTTGCAGCAGCCAAAAATAAAACCGTTCATCGGCGAAATGCAAAAATGTTTGGCAAACATTATGAATATTGATATAGACAACGTATCAATTAAAGCCACAACAACCGAACAACTTGGTTTTGTAGGGCGCGAAGAAGGCATTGCTGCTTATGTAGTGGTATTGATTGAAAAAATAATTAATTAATAAATACAAGAAAAATGAAAAAATATTTTAAATTTTTAATTCACACAATTTTATGCTGTTTTTTATTGTTATCGTTATCGTGTGCTCACGAGCGCGATGTTGAAATTATCGTGATGCACACATCCGATATTCACGGAGCATTTTTTCCTTATGATTTTATCAACGATAAACAAATGGAACAGAGTTTGGCTCACGTGTACAGCGTAGTGCAAAACGAACGTAAATCGAACGAAAACCTGATTTTACTTGATAACGGCGATATTTTACAAGGACAACCATCAGCATACTATTATAATTTTATTGATACAACATCAATACATTTAGCAGCGCGTATCATTAATTTTATGAAATATGATGCGGCAAGCGTAGGAAATCATGATATTGAAACGGGGCACGCTGTTTACGATAAAGTTTTTGCAGAATATAATTGTCCTGTGATTGCGGCAAATGCAGTGCGCACAAGCGATGGAAAACCATATTTTAAGCCATATACAATTATAAAACGCAACGGCGTAAAAATTGCTGTGCTTGGAATGATAACTCCGGGTATCCCGAAATGGCTGCCCAACTCGATTTGGGAAGGAATTGAATTTCGCGATATGGTTGAAACGGCTGAATTTTGGATAAAAGAAATTCGCGAAAAAGAAAAGCCGCACTTGATTTTAGGACTGTTTCATTCGGGATATAATTATGAGCGCGAAGGCGAAGATATAAATACTCGTAACAACGAAAATGCCTCTATGCTTACAGCACAAAAAGTTGCAGGATTTGATGCTGTTTTTATCGGACACGACCACGATAAATATTGCGGCAAAGTGTGTAATGTTGCAGGCGATTCGGTGTTGATTGTTGATGTGCAAAACGAAGGACGATTGGTATCGAAAGTACAGATAAATATAAAAATAAAAGGCGATAAAGTACTCGAAAAAACGATAACGGGAAATCTTATCGAAACAAAAAATTTTGAGCCCGACAGTTCGTTTATTGCCGAATTTAAACCCGATTTTGATACTGTAAAAAATTTTGTATCGCGCCCGATAGGCAAGTTTACAAAAAACATTTCAACACGAAAATCATTTTTCGAACCATCCGAATTTATCGACTTAATTCATCGCATCCAACTTGATATTACAAAAGCCGATATTTCGTTTACCGCGCCGCTTTCGTTTGATGCCGAAATTTCGGAAGGCGATGTTTTCGTCAGCGATATGTTTAAATTGTACAGATACGAAAATTTGCTTTACACAATGCACCTTACGGGTAGCGAAATCAAAGATTTTTTGGAATATTCGTATTCGCTGTGGACAAATCAAATGAAAACATCTGCCGACAATATTTTACTGCTTAGCAAAACCGAAAATAATCGCAACGGACGACTAAAAAATCCTTATTATAACTTTGATGCAGCAGCAGGAATTGTTTATACCGTTGATGTTACAAAGCCTTACGGCGAAAAAATAAATATAAAATCATTATATAACGGCGAAAATTTCGACTTGAATAAAACGTATAAAGTTGCAATAAATTCGTATCGCGGAAACGGCGGCGGCGGGCATTTAACCGAAGGTGCAAAAATTCTGAAAACAGAACTCAACAATCGAATAATATTCTCAACTTCGCGAGATTTGCGATATTTTTTAATGCAGTGGATTGAACAGCAAAAACAAGTAGAGCCAACTTTATTATACGGCGTTGATGAATGGAAATTTATTCCCGAAACGCTTGTAAAACCTGCAATAGAGCGAAATTATAAATTGTTATTTGAAACCGAAAAATAAAATGTTGAATATCGAAACAAACATAAATTTATTGCAAAACGGAAAATTGCTGCCTTTGGTTGAAGATTTTTACACAATTCAAGGCGAAGGTTTTCATAGCGGCAAACCCGCTTATTTTATACGGCTTGGCGGCTGTGATATAGGCTGCCGCTGGTGCGATGCAAAATTTACGTGGAATCCTAAAAGTTTCCCTCCTGTTGATGTAAAAATTATTGTTGAACGCGCAACATCCTTTCCTGCACAGGCGGCGGTGATAACGGGCGGCGAGCCAACGCTGTATCCGCTCGACATTTTGTGTGGCGAACTGAAATCAAAAAATATACAAACATTTATCGAAACTTCGGGAGCATATCCGCTCACGGGAATTTGGGACTGGATATGCCTTTCGCCAAAACGACAGCAACCGCCGCTCGACAAAATTTTTACGCAGGCAAACGAACTGAAAGTAATTATCGAAAACGCCGCCGATTTGGAATGGGCAGAAACTAACGCCGCAAAAGTAACGAACGAATGTATGCTTTTTTTACAATCGGAATGGAGTAGATACAGCAAAATAACGCCAATCATAGTAGAATATGCAAAGCAAAATCCCAAATGGAATATTTCAATACAAACGCATAAATTTATGAATATTCCGTAGAGATAAAAAAAATGAAAAAAATGAAAAAAATATTATTAATTTTAAGTTTATTGTGTGTATTATCTGTAAATACAAAAGCACAAAACTTGCCAATAAGTGAAGAATTATTTAGGCATATAAGAATTAATTTTATAACGGATTGGGAATATTTCAGGATGCAAAAAAACCCTATCCTTACTTATGAAGAAACTCATACAGAATCAGGAAGTTGGAAACGTACAGTTCAAGTAAAAGGAATATTACCAGATACATTTCACACAAATAATTACGAACCCGAAATAAAAGTTTATCGTTGGGAAGATATTCAAAAACGTAATTTGTATTGTGAGCAGGTAAGAAATCCATTTTTTTACGTTATAGAAAAAGGAGATGGACTAACCGCAATTCGTAGTAATATTTGGACGGATGAAATTTTAGATACTTTACATTTAAACGTTTACGATAGTATTTTTCCTTATGATAACCGTTTTTTGGTTTATCATAATGAATACGAAGATCCATATAAATTTATTTTTTATAGTGGAAATGTTGATTGGGGAGAAATTGGTAACAATGAATCAATTGATGGTGCTGGTATGATTAGAGGCGTACAATTTGGTTTGGAATACGCAACAAGAATGGAACAAAAGATGATAGATTCACTTCGCAAACTGCGTCCCGAATATCCCGATTATGTATATGCTACGGCAGATGAATCGTTTTTGTCGCGAGGAAAAATTTTAATAGCAGGGCATGAAAATAATCTTTCCGATTATATAGAATTTATATTTTATTCGGATGATTCAACTAAAACAAAAGACAAAAAAGGTGTTTATTATGAAATGCGTTATTTGCTGCCAACAAACATAACCTCAATTACTGAAAGGCGTATGGAAAAACGCAAACTCACAGACGAAGAACGAAAAAAAATATTAACAACATATTTAAGAAAATTTAGAGATATGACAATCGAAATGGAAATTAAAGAGTTTGAAGAGATGATGGAAAGACAGGATGACGAAGATGAATAATCATTAAAAATATATGAATGGTTATTGAATAATATGGATAAGTTAGAATTTTTAAAGTAGTTAAAAATGTGTACTATACACGCCTAATGGAGATAAAAAATAATGAAATTAATATTAATATGAAGTATAAAATAAAACCTTTTTTGATAGATGAATCAAATAAATATGGTGTTTTATTTGATGAAATTATGGAATTATCTTTAAATTCAATAAATGGAATAATTGAAGACATGGACAACGTTTTTTCTGGCAAATACAACGCCAGTTCATTTAGTGGAAATTTAGCCATTGTTGATTTTGATAGTAAGATAACCCATATTAGTCATTTTGATGAACTTATCGGAGAAAAAAATACATTAGATATTTATAATATGCTTAAAAAATATCGAGATAAATTAGTTGAATATGAAAAAGAATGAATATTTTGGTTACTCAAGAGATGGAAAAGTGGAAATCCCCCCGTTCGGCGTAGTTTCCAAACTACGCCGAGCTAAAAGCAAGGCTGCTGCCTTGCAAAAAACAGAAATAAATAAAACAAGAAAAACAGAAAATAAGAAAAATAAAATAATAAAATAAACAATGAAAAAAAACCTTTTAATACTGATTATGATTTCGTTAATGGCAGCGTCGTGTTATAATGAAACGACATTGCTGGTGA
>JAITPP010000223.1 GCA_031289385.1 Prevotellaceae bacterium
TCAACAAATCAACAATTAACCAAATCAACAAATCAACAATTAACAAAAAACACAATATGTTAATGCAAGTATTTTTATCGAAAATGCTATCATATCCAATTTTTTTGTATATTTGTTATATTTTTATTAAAAAAAATGTAAATGTTGCGATTTATAAGAAAAATATTTGAACGCATAGGGTGTAAAGAAAAAAAAGATGACAATGAATGGATTAATTCTCTTTTTGAAAACATTCAAAATGCTATTATTAAAAATTCTATTATACCATTTAAGATAGTATCGATAAAAAAAACAGGTTTTTTGGTAAAAACAGGTGGACTATTTGCTTTAATACATTTTAAAAAAATGCCTTGGCAATATATTAATTTAGAATATTGGCAAGCAATATCTTCAACATTGACAGATAAAATATTTTATTGTTCGGTATTAAAAGCAATCAAAACAGACACAAAATCAATAATTATTATTATTGATGGAAGAGTTCATAAATTCAGAACAAAAGAATTGATAGAAAATACTCAATATTCAGGAGTTATAATTTATAAATCAAAATACGGATTATTTATTGATATAGGTTACCATTTTGAATGGAAATACGGTTCATTTATAGGCTTATTGCATAGGTCACGTATTGAGCCTGATTTATTTCAAAATTATGAACAAGGACAAATAATAGATGTAATTTATACAGGAATGTATGAGTCGAAGTTGGCTTTTGACTCTCCAAATTTAAACAAGTATTTACCCGAACAATTTGAGTATAAAGACACTGATAAAATAGTAGAAATTCATGTAAATAGAGCTGAAAACGGAAATTTAAAGTTTTTGATAGACGGAAAATATAAAGCATACCAAATAAATACAATGCCTGAACAGATATCGAAAAAAGAAATTAAAGCGGCAATAAATAATTTGGCGGATGGTGATATAATTATTGGCGAAATTTTAGAATTTAGCGAAAAATATAAATCTTTTCAATTCAAATGGATAGACTTTGAAAATAAAATGATAAACGAATTAAACGAATGTGAAAAATATTTAGGCAAAACAGTAGATATTCAGGTAAGTAAAAATGAAAACGGAATTTTAAAGTTTATAATAGACGGAAAATATAAAGCAACCTTACTAAATAAATTGCCGGAACATATATTGAAAGAAATGAAAGAAACAATGAAAGATTTGGAAGATAAAGATGTAATTCTCGGCGAAATTTTAGAATACAAAAAAGGAAACAACAGTTTTTTATTCAAATGGATAGATTTTGAAAATAAAAAGTTAAACAAATGTAAACAATATTTAGGTAAAACGGTAGAAATTAACGTAAACAAAAAGGAAAATGGAAAATTAAAGTTTATGATAGATGGAAAATACAATGCAACCTTAGTAAATGAACCGCCTCAATACATCCCGAAACAAGAAATGAAAACAGCAATGAAAAATCTGGCTGATGAAGAAATAATTCTCGGCGAAATTTTAGAATTTCAAGAAAAAGATAAACATTTTTTATTCAGATGGTTAAATATTCCAATAAGAGCAGAATTAACCGATATTCTCTTGAAACATTTGGAATATGTAGGGAAAACAGTACAAATTCGAGTGTATAAGATTGAAAATGGATATTTTGTATATAAAATAAAAGAAAACGACAAAACAGAAGAACTACTAAATAAATTAACCGTTTTTTATTCCATAATAGAAGAACAAGTAGAAAAAGCTAATGAAGAATTGCTAAATGGCGACATTATTAACGCCGAAATTATAAATTTCGATGCAAACAATAGAACTTTTTTATTTAAATGGATAACAACAGATATTCCGAAAGAAGAAAGCAGTACGAACGCAGTTAGTAAAAAATTTAATACAAAGTCAATAGCAAGCAATATAGATGAAACAACTCTAAATAAATTAAAAACTATTTCAACAAAAACTATTTAAAATTTAATTTGCATATCTGATAAAAAATTACGTACTTTGCGTTACGTAAAATGCGTAATAAAATATATCGTAAAATATGAAATCTGTATATATAAATCCTTTTTTGCTCACAGGATACGAAAGTCCCGAATATTTTTGTGACAGAAAAATCGAAACGGAAAAGTTAATAACCGCCCTGCAAAACGGACGCAACATTACGCTTATAAGTCCGCGCCGTATGGGAAAAACAGGATTAATTCATCATGTATTTAATTCGTTTGCAAATAAAAAAGGCGTAACATCCATTTATATTGATATTTATCACACAAATTCATTAAGCAATTTTGTGAAATTACTTGCAAATACCGTAGTTGGCTCGCTCGATACAAAATCACAAAAAATTATATCAAAAGTTTTTTCGTTTTTCAAATCAATCCGCCCTGTTTTGGCAGCCGACAATTCATCGGGAATTCCTAAACTGACTATTGATTTTGCGCCATCGCAAACCGAAGAATCGTTGAAAGAAATATTTGATTATTTGGCAGAGTCGGGCAAAACATGTTTTATCGCAATCGACGAATTTCAGCAAATAACAAATTACGGCGAAAACGGCGTAGAGGCTTTGTTACGCTCTTATGTACAGCAACTTACAAATGTGCATTTTGTTTTTTCAGGAAGTCAAAAACATATAATGGAAAGTTTATTTACATCGGCTTCGCGCCCGTTTTATCAAAGCACACAAATGTTGCAGTTAGCCGAAATTGATAAAATCGAATACCAAAAATTTGCTTCAAAATTGTTTTCAAAAGCAAATAAAACTATAACTCCCGAAGTTTTTAATCTGATTTACGAAAAAGTAAACGGACACACTTGGTATGTTCAAATGCTGTTAAATCGTTTGTATTCGCTGGCAAAAACCGAATATGATGTTGCAACAGCCGAAAAAATTTCGGACGAAATTATCAATGAAAACGAAGCCACATATCAAACATATTGCAAACTGATTACCGAAAAACAACTGCGTCTGCTGAAAGCAATTGCGGCAGAAAATATAGTAACACAGCCAACATCCAACTTTTTTATCGAAAAATATAAACTCGGCGCAGCAAGTTCAATAAAAACCGCATTGACAAGTTTATTAGAAAAAGAATTGATATTTGAAAACAACGGAAATTATCGTGTTTACGACTGCTTTTTTTCGATATGGCTGAGCAAAATAAAAATATAATAAAACGAAATAATACACAAAACAATGAAAAAAATACTATTTTTTATCGCATTAATATTGACAACATCAACGGCATTTGCGCAAAGCGAAACGCTGATTAAATCGTTAGAAAAACTTAGAAACACAATTATTGCTATCGACAGATTTTATGTAGATACCGTAAACGTTGCAAAACTATCGGAAAAAGCAGTTATTTCAATGCTCAAAGACCTTGACCCCCACTCTACTTACATATCAAAAGAAGATTTTGCTGCGGCTAACGAACCGCTTGCAGGAAGTTTTGACGGCATAGGCGTTGAATTTACTTTGATTGACGATACGCTTGTTGTTATAAAGCCTGTTTCGGGAGGACCTTCAGAAAAAGTTGGAATTTTGGCAGGCGATAAAATTGTTGCCGTTAACGGACAGAATATTGCTGGCGAAAAAATCACTAACGATAAAATATATAAACTTTTACGCGGACAAAAAGGCACAAAAGTTATTCTTGATATTGTTCGCCGAAACGTAAAAGAAATCATACAATTTGAAGTTATACGCGACAAAATTCCAATCAACAGCGTAGATGCAGCTTACGAAGTGCGCCCCGGACTTGCATATATCAAATTAGGACGCTTTGCGCAAACATCGATGAACGAAATTTTCATCGCATTTTCTAAATTTAAAACAAATCCCGAAGCAGTGATATTGGATCTTCGCGGAAACGGCGGCGGAATAATGGGCACAGCCGTAAAACTTGCCGACCAGTTTTTGGAAACCGATAAATTATTGGTTTACACTTCGGGAACTCATGTGCCGTCGCAAAGCGAACTGTCAACAAACGACGGAATTTTCAAAAAAGGAAAACTTGTGTTATTGGTAAACGAAGGCTCGGCATCGGCAAGCGAAATTGTTGCAGGCGCAATTCAGGATTGGGACAGAGGCATTTTAATAGGACGCCGAACTTACGGAAAAGGCTTGGTGCAACATCAATTACCACTTGGCGATGGCTCGTATATACGGCTTACAATTTCGCGATACCACACGCCCACAGGCAGAGTGATACAACGCCCCTACGAAAAAGGAAATTTTGATAAATATATAAAAGATTTTTACGAACGATATACAAGCGGCGAAATTTACGACTGCGACAGCGTAAATATGAATTTTCCCGATTCGCTGAAATATAAAACATTAGTTAAAAATCGCACTGTATATGGAGGCGGCGGAATTATGCCCGATATTTTTATTCCACAGGATACATCGTATTACACGCAATATTATGCACGACTTATCAATCGCGGCATAACCAACAGATTTGTATTGAATTACGTTTCGGATAAGCGCGAAGAACTAAAAACACAATATCCTGTATTTGAAGATTTTGAGAAAAAGTTTATAGTTGACGACGATTTTATTGAAAAACTTGCTACGTTTGCCGAAAAAGAAAAACTGCCCCGCAACGACGAAGAACTAAACAAATCGAAAACGGAACTGAAAGTGTTGATTAAAGCCCTGTTTGCCCGCGACTTGTGGGGAACAACCGAATATTTCAGAATAACAAACGCAAACATCGACAAAGAATTTTTCAAAGCCATAGAAGTTATTGACAACTGGAAAAAATACGAAAAGGAAATTTTTGAAAAACAGTGAGAAATAGTTAGAGAAGTTAGATGAAGTTAAGTGATTAAAAATAAACAATTTATAACAGATGACAAAAAATCCCGTCAGGTGGGGTGTAAAATATGTTAGGTATGATTAAAAAATATTCGTTCCCAATTTGTAAATTTATTTTAACCCTTATTTTCAACAGTTCCCTTAGTAGCGAAGGAAACCCACTCACAAATCACCCTTATTCATTTATCTTCAATATTTTAATAAGGGAATAAGGGAAAAGGGATAAAAGAAAAATCGGATGGCTACTAATGGTACTCACAAAAATAAGGGTAAAAAAAGAACGAACATTTGCAAAAATAAACCTTTAATTTTTTACACCCC
>JAITPP010000266.1 GCA_031289385.1 Prevotellaceae bacterium
TATATACGTTACGTTATTTACTGATGTCTTAAATAATATTGTTAATTTGAAAAAATCTTTTTATCTTTGTAACACTTTTAATTATAATTCAGTAACAATTATGAACGACATTAAGCAACTTCAAGACATTGCAACACAAGTGCGACGCGATATTATTAGAATGATTTTCGCCTCGCAATCGGGACACCCCGGCGGCTCGCTCGGATGTGCCGATTTTATGACAACTCTCTATTTTAATGTTATGAACGCCTCACCTCAAACATTTACGATAGACGGAAACGGACAAGATATGTTTTTTCTTTCAAACGGACATATCGCTCCCGTTTGGTACAGCGTATTAGCCCGCTCAGGATATTTTGATGTGAGCGAACTGGGAACGTTGCGCAAACTACACTCGAAACTGCAAGGACATCCTACGCGATACACCAATGGAGTGAGAATAGCGTCGGGCTCGCTGGGACAGGGACTTTCGGTTGCCTGCGGTGCTGCACTTGCAAAAAAAATGAATAACGACACAAACCTCGTATTCACCCTGCACGGCGATGGCGAATTGCAGGAAGGGCAAATTTGGGAAGCCGCAATGTTTGCCGCCGCAAAAAAAATAGACAACCTCATTGCAACAGTCGATTACAACGGGCAACAAATTGACGGAGCGGTAGATAATGTAGTTTCGCTTGGCGATTTGGCGGCAAAATTTACGGCTTTCGGCTGGGAAGTCATACAGTTAAACGGAAACAACATACAACAATTGGTTGACGGTTTCGCAAAAGCAAAATCGCTTACAGGCAAAGGCAAACCGATAGTTATTCTTATGAAAACCGAAATGGGACAAGGCGTTGACTTTATGATGGGCTCGCACAAATGGCACGGCAAAGCCCCCAACGAAGAACAAACACAACAAGCATTGTCGCAGCTGACGGAAACGGTTGGAGATTATTGATTTTATAAGCAGACAATTAAAAAATCGAGAGAAGAAGAACATATTAATACGATGAATGGGCTATTGACAATAAAACAAGCAAGCGAATGGGCTACAAGTTACACAGGTAAAAATGTAACTACCTCAAACATTTCCTATCTTATTCAGTATGGGCGAATAAGAAAGATAGGAGAAAACGGCTCAACGCAGGTTTCTCTTGATGAACTTGTACATTATTATGAATCGTATAACGGTGCGCGTGAAAATTATTTTAAGGAAAATACGCCTATAAAAACTGATATTCGGCTTGGCGATAGCAAAGAAGTTTTAAAAAAAATTGCAGAAAATTCAATAGATTTAATCGTAACTTCGCCGCCTTATGCCGACAGGAGAAAAAATACTTACGGCGGAATTTCGCCTGAAAAATATGTTGAATGGTTTTTGCCAATTAGCAAAGAACTTTTGCGAGTTTTGAAACCTGACGGAACATTTATTTTGAATATTAAAGAAAAATCGGAATACGGCGAAAGAAACACTTATGTTTTGGAATTAATTTTGGCTTTACGCAAACAAGGCTGGCTTTGGACAGAAGAATTTGTTTGGCACAAAAAAAACAGTTATCCGGGAAGATGGCCAAATCGTTTTCGCGATTCGTGGGAAAGACTGTTGCAGTTTAATAAAACAAAAAAATTCAATATGTATCAGGATGCTGTAAAAGTTCCAATCGGCGATTGGGCAAATGGACGGCTGAAAAATTTGAGTGAAACGGACAAAATTCGCGATAATGCACGAAACGGTAGCGGTTTTGGTAAAAATATCTCAAATTGGTTAGGAAAAGAAACTGTTTATCCAACAAATGTTTTGCATTTATCAACAGAATGTAACAACAAAAATCATAGTGCTGCTTTTCCCGATGCTTTGCCTGAGTGGTTTATCAAACTTTTCACAAAGGAAAACGATATTGTTTTAGACCCGTTTGCAGGTTCGGGCACAACTTTGCGAGTTGCACAGAAAATGAATCGAAACTCTATTGGAATTGAAATTATGCCCGAATATGTAGAATTAATTAAGTTGCAAATTTTGCAAGAACCAATAAATCTATTTTGAATATGAATGAGTTAAATATATCAGATGTAACAAAATATGTTGAGGAAAATATAGGTGTTTTCCACGAAAAACGTATAAAAAGTTTGGATACACTGAAATTGTCAGATGTCCTCAAAAGAAAAAATCCTTATTTGTTTAAGGCGAAATTTACCGAAACTTCAGAGCAAATTATTCGTGGAATAGTTGATGCACATATTTCTTCAAACGAAGAAACTATTTTTGGCGATTGGCTCGAAGGTTTGGCTATTTTCGTAAATGAAAAAGTTTTTGGTGGTTGGAAATCGGGCATTAAAAATATTGACCTCGAATTTGATAAAGATGGTATAAGATATATCGTAACAATAAAATCAAGTAAAAATTGGGGAAACAGCAGCCAAGTTGCAAAATTGATTTCAGATTTTAAAACTGCGAAAAAAACTTTGCGCACAAGCAATTCACAACTTCAAATTGTTGCCGTGAATGGTTGCTGTTATAGTATCGACAATAATCCAGACAAAGGTGATTATTTCAAATATTGCGG
>JAITPP010000006.1 GCA_031289385.1 Prevotellaceae bacterium
ACAACTTTAAAATATCAAAATCCCGATAGCAAACTTGCATTTCGGGATTTTGGAGTTATGGAGAATTTGGGGGTTCTATTTTGAAGTTTTTATATAAATAAAAACAGTTTTAATCATAAAAAATTTATTAATAACTAATGGGTTGTTCGCCGTTGAATTGAATAGTAATACCATACATACCTGCTGAATTAAAGTACACCTCTATCGGTAAACCTGCGCCTATTGATGCTGCACTTAATACCATTGAACCACTTTTAAAAAATACATATCCAACATTCAAGTCTGTTATAATAGTTTGTGAAAAATGTCCATACTGAACATGATTTCCTGTTGCATATCCGCTAATTTTACATTCCGATATTTCGCCTGTTGAAAGAATATTAGTGTTAAATTCATAAACTGCATCTATATAGGCATTGTTTGTTGCATCGCCCCAACCGAATTGATTTGTTATCACGCTACGTGATGTTTCGCTTGACGATGTTGAAATATTTGTTATGTCAAATTCGCCAAAAAGAGGAATTTCTGTGTTGCTATTAGGTATCCGTAGTTTAGTTTCAGAGCAATCAACCTGTTTTTTTGCACCATCATCAAGAGGAGAACCATTAAACAAAACTGATATTTTTCCTTTAAAAGTTTGGTTGTCTGCAAATTCAGTTGACCAACCAGAGCCATCAGATTCAACAACAATTGATTCATCTATTGTTTCTCCTTTGGCAATCTTTGCGGATATAAGTTCCACATAACCAAAAACATTAGCTAATCCATACATCATTAAATCTGAAACATTAATCGCAAGAGTAGCCTGAGGTGTAAATTCTATCGGTTCAACATCTTTATTACACGAAGTAAACCCTAATACTGAGAGTGCTAAAATAGCCGTAAAAATTACTTTTTTCATTTTTTTAAAATTTTTTATTTTGTTAAACAATATTTTTTATTTTTTTCTAAATTTAATTACTATAATATGTTGATTGTTCATTGCCTTTGTATTTTATTGTTCGTCCTGTTGGCGTATATTCTGCTTCTATCGGAAAATTTTCACCTAATTTATTTACTGTAATTTTTATTTTTCCATCAACAATATTAAATGTATTTGTGTTTATTTCTAAATTTTTGGTTACTGTTTTTTTATAATCGCCTAATAACAAACTGTGTCCATCGCTTGTGCCTGAGTATATTAATTTAGGATAATCGTTTTTTTGTGAAAAATTGTATTCGATAATATAATCTGAATTTATTGTAACTTCGGGAAGCATGCCGGCATCGTTGGTATATCCGAAATCAATAGTTTTGATGGTGTTTTTTATGTTTGTTTCTTCTATAATTCTGTTTTCTATGGTAAATGCTCCAAATAACCGCAACCAAGTATTTTCGTAATAGCGAATTTTTAATTTTGAACAATCCACATTTTTCATTTTGCTGTTATCATTTATCGATTGCGAATAGGCAACAATGATTTTCCCCGATAATAATTCGCTGTCGAAAACATAAAACCAACCGCTGCCATCTTCATTTATATTTACACCTATTGCTTGTCCGTTGTCAATTTTTGTTGATATCGATTCTACTTCTTTATAAATAACTCCTATTGCTTTTATTGTTGTTTCAATTTCATTTGTAATAATAATATCATCTGTTGCTACAACATCAAATTTATTTTCATCTACACATGATACACAAAACAAAACCGCAACCAATATCATTAGTATCAGTTTATTATTCATCAATATTTGTTTGCTTTTTTTCATTAATTTATTTTATAATATTCTCGCTTTTGTTATAATGATGAAAAAAAAGGGCAAAACGATGCAAAGACATCGATTATTTAACTAAATTTAACAAAAAGCGTTGATTATTTACTAATTATTATTTACCATTTTATGTTTTATATTATTTTGATTTTCTGTTTTTTACCGAGTTTTTACCGCAAAGTTCGCAATTTTTTTTTCTCGCAAAGTTCGCAAAGATTTTTCGCAAAGATTTTTCTCGCAAAGTTCGCAAAGATTTTTCGCAAAGAACGCAAAGATTTTTTGTATTCAACAAAATTATATTGTAATTGATTTTTATCTGCGAAAATCCGTAGCATCTGCGTAATCTGCGTGCTTTTTAAAACCAATAATCAATAGTAAATAGTAAATCAATTTTCCGCTTTTCCGCCAAATTCCATTAAATACGCTTTAATAAAATCATCCAAATCGCCATCCATTACACCTTGTACGTCAGAAGTTTGATGATTTGTTCTGTGATCTTTCACCCGCCTGTCGTCAAAAACATAACTGCGAATTTGCGAGCCCCATTCTATTTTTTTCTTTCCTGCCTCTTGCTTTGCTTTTTCGGCATTTTGTTTTTGAATTTCAATATCATAAAGTTGTGATTTCAAGAGCCGCATTGCATTTTCGCGATTTCCAAGTTGCGAACGGCTTTCGGTATTTTCAATAAGAATTTCGCGAATTTCGCCGGTATCGGTATCTTTATAATTATAGCGAAGTCTAACGCCTGTTTCAACTTTGTTCACGTTTTGTCCGCCCGCGCCGCTCGAACGAAATGTATCCCACGAAATGTCGGCTTGATTAACCACAATATCAATACTATCGTCAACAAGCGGTGAAACAAATACCGACGAGAACGAAGTCATTCGTTTTCCTTGCGCATTATACGGCGACACACGTACAAGCCTATGAACGCCTATTTCGCTTTTCAAATATCCGTAAACAAAATCGCCTTCTATTTGAATTGTAACGCTCTTTATTCCAGCCGTATCGCCGTCAAGAACATTTACAATTTGCGGTTTATATCCTCTACGCTCGCACCAGCGCAAATACATTCTCATAAGCATTTCCGTCCAATCCTGACTTTCAGTTCCGCCTGCACCCGAATTAATTTTAAGCACTGCGCCGAGTTTATCTTCATCGTTGCGCAGCATATTTTGCAATTCAAGTTTTTCAATTACAGCAATAGTTATACGATATTGTTCATCAACATCTTCGTCGATAGCATCGCCCGATTTTGCAAAATCAAATAAAATCTGCAAATCGCTGAAATCGCTGCTTGCCTGCTCAAATCCCGACAACCACGCTTTAATAGCAGCAACTTTTTTCAGTTGATTTTCAGCATCTTTTGGATTGTCCCAAAAATCGGGGGCTTGCGTTTTTTGTTGCTCTTCTTCAAATTGAATTTGTTTGCTATCGATGTCAAAGATGCCTCCTCAACGCATCCAGACGCTGTGATAATTCTTTTATGTTTTCTATTATTATCATATTATTTTTTTTGCAAAATTAATGATTTATTTTTAATTGTTACCTTTGCAGCATATCTTTGTATGTTTGAAAAAAAATTATTATGAAAAAATTTTTATTAATATTCTTAATATCGCATCTGGCAGTCATAACATTTTGCCAGCAATCGACTGAAAGCGAAACGGCAAAAAGGCTGCAAAAAGCAGGACTTGTAAATATCAAAACTCTTGATAAAGAGATTGTTATTGATTTGAAATATGCAACAACCGATAATTTTACAGGTAAAAATATGTATGGCGATTTTAACGAAGCGTTTTTACAGCCCGAAGTTGCCACAATGCTTGTAAACGCTCAAAAAAAACTGAAAGAAAAGCATAATGACTGGAATCTCATAATTTACGATGCCGCGCGTCCACGCAGTGTGCAACAAAAAATGTGGGAAGTTGTAAAAAACACCGATTGGCAAAAATATGTAACAAGTCCGACACGCATAAGCATGCACAGTTATGGCGTTGCTGTTGATATTGGAATTGTTGATGCGCAAGGCAATCTTGTTGATATGGGAGCAGGATTTGATGAATTTACGGAAAAATCGCAACCGCGCTACGAACAAAAATTTTTACAAGAAAAAAAACTTACACAACAGCAAATAAACAACCGCCTTATTCTGCGCAACGCAATGAAAAGCGCAGGATTCAAACACATACAAAACGAATGGTGGCACTTTGAAGCCATGCCCCGCGAACAAGCAAAACAAAAATATAAAGCGATAGAATGAAATTAAAAAGTCGTAAGTTGTAAGTCGTAAGTTGTAAGTCGTAAGTCATAAGTCGTAAGTCGTAAGTCTGTTTTTTGTTGATTTGTTGATTTGTTGATTTGTTTTTTGTTGATTTGTTTTTTGTTCTTGATAAACTTGATAAACTTGATAAACTTTATAAACTTTATAACTAAAAAAAGGGAAACACAAAATAATTGCATTTCCCAACAATAAAAAACTTATTTAACAACAACTTAATTTGTTTCGAGTATTTCGAGTAATTCGTCGAGTTTCGGAGTAAGAATAATTTCGGTACGGCGATTTTTTCGGCGAGCGTCGGTTGTATTTTCATCATCAATCGGCAGATATTCGCTGCGTCCTGCTGCGCTTATTTGGCGCGGATTTACGCCTGTTTTATCCAGCAACGCACGAACTACGGTTGTAGCGCGTTTCACGCTCAAATCCCAATTGTCGAGCAAAACGCCGCCTTTGCCGCCGTAGGGAACATTATCGGTGTGTCCTTCAACAATTACGTTAATGTCGGGATTGACAGCCAAAACGGTTGCAAGTTCTTTAATTGCCTGTAATCCGCGACTTTCGATATTCCAATCGCCCGATTTGAAAAGCAACTGTTCTTCGAGCGAAACGTAAACTTTGCCGTTTTTCTGTGTAACAGTCAAGCCTTTGCCTTCAAAACCGAGCAAGGCATCGGCAACACGTTTGCGAAGCGCTTTCACAGCCTCGTCTTTGTTTGCGAGCATTTGTTGCAAGTCAATCAAGCGTTTGTTGTTTTCGTTAAACTCTTTTTGCAGTTTTTCCAATTCTGCTTGTTTGCGGGTAAGTTCGTCGCGTTCTTTTTGCAGTTGCGATTGCAGTCCGCCAGTTTCGATGTTATGCTCCGATTTCAATTTTTCTTGCAATTCTTTAAGTTCTGCAATTTTTTTGTCGAGTTCGCTTTTCTCTTTTTCCAGAGCTTTGCGTTGAGCATCAATTTCTTTTGATTGAATGTTTAAATCGTTGTATTTACGATTTATTTTATCAAATTCGGCTTGCAGCGAGTCAAATTTCTTTTGCGATACGCAAGACGAAAGACTTAGCAACACCGTTAAAAACACTGATATAAATAAGATTTTTTTCATATAATTTCTTTTTGTTTATAACATTATAAAGTTTTTTCAGAGTGCAAATATATAAATTATTTTTTATAATTGCTGTGTTGTTGTAAATTTAGTTGTAAGTCGTAAGTCGTAAGTTGTAAGTCGTAAGTTGTAAGTCATAAGTTGTAAGTCATAAGTTGTAAGTCGTAAGTTGTAAGTCGTAAGTCATAAGTCGTAAGTCATAAGTCGAAGTTATAGAAGTTAAGAAGTTATAGAAGTTATTTGTGAATAACTCTTACCTCTTAATTCTTAATTCTTACCTCTTCATTCTTAATTCTTAATTCTTAATTCTTACCTCTTCATTCTTCATTCTTAATTTATAAGATACTAACGGCTATATTTTAAAAATTGTTTTTTTAAGATATTTTATTATAACTTTGCTACGTTTT
>JAITPP010000010.1 GCA_031289385.1 Prevotellaceae bacterium
AGTACGGATAAATTTGAATTTCGTATGCAAGGACACACATTTCCTCTCGAATTTTCTTTTGATAGCGACAAAGTATCAGGATTTAAAATTGATTTCGGATATGATGAATATTTTGGACAGTGGACAGTGGTTAATGATTAATTATTAATGGTTAATGATTAGTGATTAATGATTAATGATTAATGATTAATGATTAGTGGTTAATGATTAGTGATTAGTGATTAGTGGTTAATTAAATTTTAAATTACAAACTTTATAACTTGATAACTTGATAAACTTTACAAACTTTACAAACTTTATAACTTTATAACTTGATAAACTTTACAAACTTTATAACTTTACAAACTTTATAACTTTATAGCATTGGCAAACATACAAAACGAATTAAACGAAATACAATATAACGCCGCAACATCAATTAACGGAGCATCGCTGATAATTGCAGGCGCAGGCTCGGGAAAAACGCGAACACTCACATACCGCATTGCATATATGATTGCGCAAGGTATTGAGCCGCAAAATATTCTTGCCCTCACGTTCACAAATAAAGCGGCAAAAGAAATGCGCGAGCGTATAAAAACCATTGTAGGCTGGCAAAATTCTTACAAATTATGGATGGGAACTTTCCACTCAATTTTTTCGCGCATACTTCGCAGCGAGCCGCAAGCAACAGGATACACCGCAAATTTTACAATTTACGACACTGCCGATTCGCGAAGCCTCATAAAATCAATTGTGCGCGAACTCGATTATGATGAAACAAAATATAAAGCCAACGAAATTCAGTCGCGAATATCAAAAGCCAAAAATTCGCTTATAACGCCGCAGGCTTACGCCGCAAACGCAATACTTTTGGACGAAGATAAAAAACAACGAAAACCTTATATATTCAACATATATGCCGCTTACGCCCAAAAATGCAAACTTGCAAATGCAATGGATTTCGACGATTTGCTGCTAAATACAAACATTTTATTTCGCGATAACGCTGATGTTCTGGAAAAATATCAAAATCAATTTAAATATATTCTTATCGACGAGTATCAGGATACAAACTATTCGCAATATCTGATAATAAAAAAACTTGCCCAAAAACACGGTAACGTCTGCGTTGTAGGCGACGATGCTCAAAGTATTTACGCTTTTCGAGGCGCAAGAATCGAAAATATTTTAAACTACAAAAATGATTATCCCGATTATAAAGAATTTAAACTCGAAGAAAATTATCGCTCTACTCAAACCATTGTAAACGCTGCAAATTCTGTTATAAAACACAATTCAAATCAACTTCGTAAAAAATGTTTCTCGAAAAATGATGAAGGCGACAAAATTGGCGTAATAAAAGCATACACCGACCAAGAAGAAGGTTTTTTAATTGCAAATTCAATATCTGATATTATTTACAGCAAACACACGCAGTATAACGATTTTGCGATATTGTACAGAACAAATGCACAATCAAGAATTTTTGAAGATGCACTGCGCAAAAAAAGTATTCCGTACAAAATTTACGGCGGGCTTTCATTTTATCAGCGTGCCGAAATAAAAGATTTTATCGCATATCTTCGCCTTTGCGTAAACAATAACGACGACGAGGCTTTTAAGCGAATTGTGAATTATCCCGCACGCGGAATCGGAAACACAACTATCGAACGCCTGCAAGCATTTGCAAACAGTCAGCAAAAAAGTCTTTTTGATGCCGTAAAATCAGAATATATTTATCAAAGCGAAATAAAATCGGCAACGCAAAATAAATTGCGAAATTTTGTTGAATTTATCGAAAATTTAACTGCCAAAACATTAATTACCGATGCTTTCGATTTTGCTCAGGAACTTGTTTTTACATCTGGAATAATTGCTGACTTAAAGCAAGATACATCGGTTGAAGGCATGAGCAGATACGAAAATATTGAAAGTTTGCTGAACGGAATACAGGAATTTTGCGATAACGAAAAAGAAAATAATATCGAACAATCGGATTTTTTGATAACAATAAATGAATATATCGACAACGTAGCGCTGATAACCGATGCCGACAACGAAAAAGAAGAAGACAAAAATAAAGTTTCGCTAATGACGGTGCATCAGGCAAAGGGCATGGAATATAATTACGTTTATATTGTGGGAATGGAAGAAAATCTTTTTCCGAGCAACATGAGCATTTTATCGCTAAACGAAATTGAAGAAGAACGCCGACTGTTTTATGTTGCGCTCACACGCGCCAAAATCAAAGCCTGCGTATCGTTTGCCGCCTCGCGCTATCGCTGGGGAAAACTCGAAAGTAACAACGTAAGCCGCTTTGTTCGCGAAATTGATGACGAATTTTTAGAAACAACATTAGACGACAACCGCTCAACATTCATGTTGAATGACGACAACGACGACGACGATTTTGGAAACATAATTTCGAAACCTGTTTCTAACGTAATCACGGTTATAAAACGCCCCACGCTAAATCAATACACGCCTTCCGAAGATTTTATTCCGTCGGATTACAAAGACATACGAATAGGAATGCGCATAGAACACGAGCGTTTCGGATACGGCAAAGTTGTTGATATTGACAAAAATGAACCCGATGGCAGAATGGTTGTAATGTTCGACGACAACACCAAAAAAACATTAATATTCAAATACGCAAAAGTTAGGATAGTGCGGTAGGCGTTGGGTATTTGGTATTTAGTATTTGGTATTTAGGCGTTGGTATTTAGTATTTTCGTATTACGTATTCCGTATTTAGTAATGTAAAATAAATAACATATAACAATTTTAGGGCAAGTGGACAAAAAGTGACCCAAAATAATCTGTAATTAGTTGAATTTCATAAATTTGTTGGCAAAAAACGAAATGAGTAAAAAATTTACTTTTTCTGTGGCAGTAAAATCACGAAGAAAAATGGGAAAAAAGGCGGTAAACAGATATACAAATGTTATGTATGTGGTCGCCGTTTTGTAGAAAAAGAGCGTATAGATGTCAGTGAACTTTGGCATTTGTATAGCAAAGGCAAACAAACATATTT
>JAITPP010000061.1 GCA_031289385.1 Prevotellaceae bacterium
CCCTTCAGGGGATTTAGGGGTGAGGGAATTAAGAATGAAGAATGAAGAATGAAAAACAATTACGAATTACGCGCCCTGAAAGGGCAATTTAATTCAGCGTAGGGCAACACCCTACGAAAAAAAACGACAGATTACGAAATACTGAATACGGAATACAGAATACTAAATACAGAATACTAAATACAGAATACTAAATACAGAATATATAAAATGTGATTAATTTAACTTAAATATAAAATGTTTTTCTTTAAAAATATTATAAAATAATATTTTTAATACAATTAATATTAATAAATATAATCAATTTAATATGATTTGATATTATATTTGCAAATCTGTTAAAATATTGATTATCATAATTATATTTTATAATACATCAAATAATGAGTATCATTGTAAATTCACTTTCATATACACATCAGGATAAAGAAATTTTGTTTGAAAACATCAATTTTTCGGTATCAAAAGGAGAAAAAGCGGCGTTGGTTGGAAATAACGGAGCGGGAAAATCAACTTTGCTGCAAATTATTGCAGGACATTTGCAAAAACTGCAAGGCGAAATTGCACTTTCGGCAACGCCTTATTACGTTCCGCAACATTTAGGGCAATACGACAATTGCTCGGTAGCGCAGGCGTTGAGAATTGCCGAAAAATTAGATGCGCTGCACGCCATTTTGTCAGGCAATGTTTCTGCCGAAAATTTTGCCCGCTTAGACGATAATTGGGATATTGAAGAAAAAACACAGGCTGCGTTTTCACTTTGGAAATTACAGCATTTGCAACTTTCGCAACCGATGAAATCGCTGAGCGGAGGCGAAAAAACAAAGGTTTTTCTTGCAGGAATCTCAATTTATTCGCCAAGCATAATTTTACTCGATGAGCCTTCAAATCATTTAGATATGGAAAGCCGCGACACGCTTTACGAACTTATAAAACGCAGCAATGCAACAATACTCGTAGTCAGCCACGACAGAACTTTGCTAAATTTATTGCCGATAACATTAGAACTCAGCAAACAGAAAATAGAAGTATATGGCGGAAATTATGATTTTTACGTAAATCAGAAAACAATTGAGAAAAACGCATTAAATCAGGATATAAAAACCAAAGAAAAAGCATTGCGCAAAGCCAAAGAAACCGAACGCGAAACATTGGAACGAAAACAAAAAGCAGACGCTCGCGGTAAAAAGAAACAGGAAAAAGCAGGATTGCCCAAAATATTAATGGACGGATTGAAAAATAATGCAGAAAAAAGCACATCGCGACTGAAAAATATACATGTCGAAAAAATTAACGAACTTTCGCAAGACATTAACCAACTGCGCAAAGAGTTGCCCGATAAGGATAAAATGAAAATCGCCTTCGAAAATTCAGAACTTCATAAACAAAAAATAATAGTTAAGGCAAACAATATTAATTTTGGATACAACGGCAATTTGCTTTGGAAAAATCTGTTGAGTTTCGTTATCACAAGTGGCGAACGTATTGTTATCAAAGGCAATAACGGCTCGGGAAAAACAACGTTGATAAAAATTATTTTAGGCGAACTTAATCCGCAGGCAGGCAGTATTGAGCGTGCTGCCGCAAAAACCGTTTATATCGACCAAAGTTATTCGCTTGTAGATAATAGCCTTACGGTGTATCAGCAGGCAGAAAAATTTAATTCGTCGGCGATGCTCGAACATGAAATAAAAATAAGACTAACCCGCTTCTTATTTACCGGCGGATATTGGGACAAACCTTGCCAAACACTCAGCGGCGGCGAACGTATGCGCTTGTTGTTGTGCTGCTTGACAATAAGCCGACAAACGCCCGACATTATTATATTAGACGAGCCGACAAACAATTTGGACATACAAAATATCGAAATTTTAACGGCTGCCGTCAACGAATATCAAGGAACGCTTATAGTTGTTTCACACGATTTGTATTTTCTGAAAGAAATATCGGCGGAGAGATGTATTAAATTGTAGAGGCAAAAGGCAAGAGGGTGAAATAATTACGAATTATTAAAATTCAGTATTTAGTCGTTAGTCGTTAGTATTTAGTATTTAGTATTTAGTATTTAGTCGTTAGTTGCAAAATACTAACGACTAAATACCAACGACTAACGACCAATTTTATTTCTTCTTTCTTTTTGCCGCTGCGCGTCGCAAAGCGATGAAAACAATCAATAGTACAACTGCTGCTGCTGCCAAATAGTAAATAGTGCAATCGCAGTCGGCAGTACTTTTACCATCTGTCAAATTGCCGTACATATCGTAAAATTCTATTTTGCCATCGGCGGCATATTGTTTCAGGCTTGCGGCATATTTTTCGTCGCCCACTACAACTATCCATGCGTTTTGGGGATGAATATATTTTTTTGCTGCTGCCTGAACGCTTTCAATAGTAACATTTTCTATTCCTTTAAGATAATTTTTAAAATAATCGGCAGGAAGATTATATTTTTCGATGGCTACGGCAAAGGCAGCAACGGTTTCGGGGTGTTGCAAACGGCGTCCGAAATCGCCCGAATAAAATGCTTTTGATGCGGCAACGTCTTTTTCGGTTACGGCTGAATCAACAATTCGTTGCATTTCGTAGAGAATTTGATAAATAGCGCTATCGGTAACTTCGCCTTTTACGCCTGCCGCTGCCGAATAATATCCAACAATATCATCTGCTACAAGCTGATTGTAGCAACCGTAGGTGTATGAATGTGTTTCGCGCAAATTTTGAAATAATCGTCCGCTTGCTCCGCCGCCTAAAATATTTTTCATTATTGATACCGAAAAAGCATCCTCGCTGTAGGGTTTATAATCGAGCGGATAGCATATTTTTACCTGCGATTGCGGTGCGCCTTTTTTGTTTACAAATGCAACCCGTAATTTGTCGGGAGATTGAGGCATATCGTAATTATATTTTGTAACTTCATGTTTTTCCCATTTTCCGAAATATTTTTCAACTTCGGCTTTTGCTTCTGCCAAAGTAATATCGCCAACAACAACAAGCCGCGTATTATCGGGTGCGATAAATGCTTTATAATATTCTTCGATATCGGCAACGGTTATATTATCAAGTGTTGCGGTAGTCATCATTTCGCCTTTGGGATGATTTTTTCCATACATCAAAATGTTGGAAACTATTTCTATCATTTGCGCAGGATCGGAACTGACGTAGGCAAGCCCTGATTTTGCCTGTGCTTTTGCCAAATCAAATTCTTCGTCGGTAAATATTGGATTGAGCAAAACATCGGCAAAAAGTTCAATCATTTTAGAGCGATATTTTGTAAGCCCTTTCGCGTATCCGCCATTTGAGCCAAATCCGAAATTTGCGCCTATCAAATCGAAACTTTTGTTTAATTCCGATTTGGTTTTGCTTGTTGTGCCTGTGCCTGCAACTTCTGAAAATATATCGATAACGCCTGCTTTTTCGCCATAAGTTTTATCATAAATATCAAAATCGAACGAATACAATACCTGCGGCAGTTTATGATCTTCAACAACAAAAACTTTTAATCCGTTATCGAGAACGAATGTTTTAGCGTCTTTAATTTTTATTTCGTTTGCCGGCGCAGGTTTCGGCTGAATACTTCTGTCTAATGTTTGTGCATTGGCTGTTGCAAAACTAATTGCAATTATCGCCAAAAATATTATTATTTTTTTCATTTTTTTTATCTTATTAAAATTTATTTATTAAGGTTTCGCTATTCTTTTTGCATGGATTTTGGTAAATAATACAATACAACCCTGTTTTCGGGTTTCAGGTATTTTTCGGCTACACGCTTAACATCTTCGCGAGTTATGTTGCTGTAATTTGCAAGTTCGTTGTTAATCATTTTCGTATTTTTAAAATACGTGTAATATGTGGCTAATGTACTTGCAATATTTTCAACAGAACTTTTGCTTGATATGATTTCTGTTTCTTTTGCCGCTTTTGCTTTTTGCAATTCTTCGTCGCTTACAAAGTAGTTAATTACGCTGTCGATTTCGTGATTTAAAGCGGCTTCGGTATCTTCAATTTTTCCGCCGGCATTTGCTATTGCAAAAACCATAGTCAAACCCGGTTCTTCCAGAGGCAACGAAATTACGAGCGATTGCACCGCTTTTTGTTTATTGTCGATATTATCTTTGAAACGCGAACTGTTTCCGCCCGAAAGAATGCTGTTGAGAATTTCGAAAGCGTAAAAATCTTTTGTTCCGTAAGCGGGCGAGCGATAGCCCATAAACACTGCGGGCAATGTGATATTATCGTAAACGACATCGCGAATTTCGCCGCCAAGCGGTTTTTCGGTTATTGCAAAACGGGTGATTTTTTCAACGCCGCGAGGAATATCGCCAAAATATTTTGTTACCAATTTTTTAGCATTTTCTGTCTGAAAATCGCCTGCAATTACCAATACGGCATTGTCGGGAACATAAAACTTTTTGTAAAAATCAACAACATCTTTGTCAGACGCATTTCGTATATGTTCAATATCGCCAATGGTTGTCCAATTGTAATGATGTTCTTTGAACGAGCGTTTGAAAAGTTCTTCCATAAACGTTCCGTATGGTTGATTATCATAACGTTGTTTGCGTTCCTCGATAACAACATTTTTTTGTGTTGCAATTCCTATCGAATCAATTTTGGCGTGCAGCATACGTTCCGATTCCATCCACAATGCAAGTTCCAACTGATTTGAAGGCATCAATTCGTAATAATAAGTACGGTCGTTTGACGTGTTTGCGTTTAATTCGCCGCCGTTTGACTGTACTATTTTCATATATTCGCCGCGTCCGATATTATCAGAGCCTTCGAACAACAAATGTTCAAACAAATGAGCAAATCCTGTTTTATCGGGATTTTCATCTTTCGAACCTACATGATACATCAGGCTTACAACAACATTAGGCGTTGAATTATCCTGATGCAATATCACATGCAATCCATTGCTAAGATTGTACTCAACAAATGGAATGTTTACTTTTTGTGCATTTGCTGTAAACACAAGGCAAACAGCAATGCAGATACTAAAAATTTTTTTCATCATTATTCTATTTATATTAATATTTGGTATTTCGTATTTATGTATTCACGTATTCATGTATTCTGTATTCACGTATTCTGTATTCACGTATTCTGTATTCACGTATTCTGTATTCACGTATTCCGTAATCTGTATTTCGTATTCATGTATTCATGTATTCTGTATTCCGTAATCTGTATTTCGTATTCGGTATTTCGTAATCTGTATTCATATATTTTGTATTCCGTATTCTGTCGTTTTTTTCGTAGGGTGTTGCCCTACGCTGAATTAAATTGCCCTTTCAGGGCGCGTAATTCGTAATTGTTTTTCATTCTTCATTCTTCATTCTTAATTCTTAATTCTTCATTCTTAA
>JAITPP010000075.1 GCA_031289385.1 Prevotellaceae bacterium
TAAAGTTTGTCAAGTTCATAAAGTTTATCAAGTTTATAAAGTTTGTCAAGTTCATAAAGTTTGTCAAGTTATAAAGTTTTTAAAGTTATAAAGTTTATAAAGTTATTAAAGTTTGTCAAGATTATAAAGTTTTTATTTGTGTTTTTAATTGATTTAACCGCGAAGGGCGCAAAAATTTTTGTAAAGATTTTTTACCTGAGTAATCTACGTGCTAATTCAAGCCAGCAAAAAACAAATTTCACCAAGCATCCTGCAACGGCACAACAGGCTTTCAAAAATTATATCCTATCGAAAGCGTCCAATTAGTAGTTTTCGTAGTAGAGCCAAGATAATTAGATGTTCCTATATCTGCCAAGCCAAGGTCAAATCCTATACTTGCATATAAATTACCCAAAGTTGCGCCAACACCGAGTTGTGCGCCAAAATCAAAACGCTTGAAACCTCTATCTCCAAAAGAATTATCGGATGTACTTCCATACCCTTCGATATGTTTTATTTTTCCTCCAATACCATAAGCCGCATATAATCCCGCAAAAGGACGAATAGTTGTATTTGCACCTGTAATAAAATGATAGTTAAGTAATACGGGAATTTGCAGATACATTAATTCTGCATTTAAGCGAGAAGGAGAATCAGGCAAATATGGGTCGGTTAGATATAAATTTTCCCAATTAATTTTGCGTTTATATCCTTTGTCGGTAAAATATAAGCCTGTTTCCAAATAAACAGGTGTTGTTGAGGAAAGTAAATGCTGATACGAAACACCTGCATTGAAACCAATTCGGGCATCATTATCTGCTTTAATATCTCCTGTTGCCATTAAAACGTTAGATATATTTAGTCCTACACGAACACCAAAAATCCCTTTTTTGAAATCTTGCGCCGTTGCCGTAGCGTAAACAGCACAAAGGCTAACGATAATAAGTAATATTTTTTTCATAATTGTTTATTTTTAATTAATAGGACAATAATTTTATGCACAAATGTAAATATTTTATACAAATACACAAAATAGTTTAAAATAAAAAACTGCCAAAAAATCTTTGGCAGCCTTATTTTTATTTTTTAACAAAATGCCTTGTTAAAATTTAAATGAATATCAGATATTTTACTTAAATCATTATTTTTGAAAGCCTGCTTAGTGCCTAATAATTCATTTACATCCTTCGGACTTGCGTTTTTATTTTGCAAAATTATAATTGATTTTACCTGTGCGCCTTGTAATTCGTAATTTCGTAATTCGTAATTGATTTCAATAGTCAATAATAAATAATCAATTAATTTTAACGGTTTCTGAAAAATTATATATCTTTACATAAAATTTATTATTAATGAATAATTAAAACATATACAATGAAAGATATTCAAGCATACATCCAAAAAAATGAAAAACGATTCATCGACGAATTGTTTGAGTTGATTCGTATTCCATCTATCAGTTCGTTGTCGGAACACAAAAACGATATGATTAAATGCGCAAAATGCTGGCAAAAAAATCTTATCGCAGCAGGCGCAGATAAAGCCGAAATTATGGATACCGACGGAAATCCTGTGGTTTACGCAGAAAAAATTATAGACAGCAATTTGCCGACCGTGCTGGTTTACGGACACTACGACGTGATGCCCGTTGACCCGATTGACGAATGGAAATCGCAGCCGTTTGAACCCGAAATTCGTGATGGAAAAATATACGCTCGCGGTGCTGACGACGATAAAGGACAGTCGTTTATTCACGCCAAAGCGTTTGAACTGATGGTGAAAACAAACACGCTTCCGTGTAACGTAAAATTTATGATTGAAGGCGAAGAAGAAATAGGCTCGCAAAGCCTTACAAAATGGTGCGCAAAAAACAAAAAACTGCTGCAAGCCGACATTATTCTTCTGTCGGACACATCGATGATTGACAAAGACGTTCCGTCGATAACGTGCGGATTGCGCGGATTGGCGTATCTCGAAGTTGAAGTAAAAAGTGCTAATCGCGATTTACATTCGGGATTGTACGGCGGCGCGGTTGCAAATCCTATAAACGTGTTGTCGAAGATGATAGCCTCGCTAACCGACTCGAAAGGGCGCGTAAAAGTTAAAGAATTTTATAAAGATGTGATTAAACTTTCCGAAATCGAACGAAAAGAACTGAACAAAGCCCCTTTCAATTTGAAAGAATACAAAAAATCTCTTGACATTGCCGATATTTGCGGCGAAGAAGGATACACAACCATTGAGCGCACAGGAATTCGCCCGACATTGGACGTTTGCGGAATTTGGGGCGGATATACAGGCGAAGGCGCAAAAACCGTTATTCCATCAACGGCGCACGCAAAAATTTCGATGCGGTTAGTGCCAAATCAAAATCATTTGAAAATCGCTCAACTTTTTCAAAAACATTTCGAGAGCATTGCGCCCAAATGTGTGAAAGTGAAAGTTACAAATCTTCACGGCGGACAGGGTTATGTGTCGCCAACCGACTCGCCTGCGTACAAAGCGGCAAGCCGAGCGTTGCAGGATGTTTACGGCAAAAAACCAATTCCCGTGCGTAGCGGCGGAAGTATTCCGATTATCTCAACGTTTGAAGAAATTCTCGGCATAAAATCAATTATGATGGGATTTGGGCTTGGCAGCGATGCAATTCATTCGCCTAACGAAAATTTCCCTGTATATAATTTTCTCAAAGGCATCCAAACCGTTCCACTGTTTTATAAGTATTTTACTGAAATGATTAAGGAAAATTGATTATTGATTATTTACTATTAAAAGTCAATTACGAATTACAAATTACGAATTACGATTTTGTTGATAAAAAATCTTTATGAACTTGATAAACTTTACAAACTTTATAACTTGATAAACTTGATAACTTTATGAACTTTATAACTTATCGGCACATATTAAAAAGAATTTTAATAATAGCGGGAAAAACAATTCTTGTATTATTTTTATTTTCGATATTGCTGGCATTGGCTTATCGCTGGATAAATCCGCCTGTAACGCCGCTGATGTTATCGCGTGCAACAGGCGGAGCATCAATTAAAAAAACGTGGAAAAACATAGACGAAATATCGCCCGAAATGGTTGCCGCCGCAATTGCTTCGGAAGATAATAATTTTTTAGGACACAGCGGATTTGATTTTATCGCAATTGAAGATGCCATAAACGAATATAAAGAAGGCAAACGCAAGCGGCAGCGGGGAGCAAGCACAATATCGCAACAAACGGCAAAAAATGTTTTTCTGTGGCAGGGACGCTCGTGGCTGCGAAAAGGCTTGGAAGTTTATTTTACCTTTCTCATCGAAAATTTGTGGAGTAAAGAACGAATAATGGAAGTATATCTAAACGTTATAGAAATGGGCGACGGCATTTACGGAGTAGAGGCTGCCGCACAAACATATTTTCACGTTTCGGCAAAAAAACTAAATCGATGGCAATCTGCGTTGATTACGGCTTGCTATCCAAATCCGCGAATGAGAAACCCGTCGAAACCATCGGCATACATAACAAAACGGGCAAACCAAATTGTTGCATTAATACCCAAAATAGGAAAAACAGAATTTACCGCCGAAAACATAAAAGCAGCCAAAGAACGTTACAAAAAATATAAAAACAAAGCGGCACAAAAGGATAAAAAGAAAGAGAAAAATAAAAAATAATTTTTTGCAGGATGACTACAAAATACGAAACTATATTAAGAAGATATGAATTGCAAAAAAATAAAAGTAAATGGAATAAATACTCAATATAACATAATTATTAACGTTTTAATTTTGTAAACTATGGATATAGTAAAAAACATTATTGCACTCCGTAAAAAAAATCATGTGAGTCAGGAAGTTATAGCAGACGCATTAAGCGTTGATACTGCCGTTATAAGCAACATCGAGAACGGCAAAAGGGAATTAAAGGTTAGTGAGATTGAGAAAATCGCAAAGGCGATAGGCGTTGATGTGCTTTATCTCATAACATACCCGGATGTGTATGAAAAAAAAGATAATACCATCAAAGAGCCTATCGATGCTGTACTTCAAATAAAATTACGTTCAGATAAAAAGGAACAGGTATTGAAACTTATATTTGGAGAGGCTAATTTAGAAATATTAAATGAATAAAGTGGATAATAAAA
>JAITPP010000078.1 GCA_031289385.1 Prevotellaceae bacterium
TATTAATTTGCACAGTAAGTTGTAAACAAAAAACAACACAACAGGAAAGCCAAAACACCGAGTCTGAATTAGGGTTACAGGATATGGCTATTTGTCAAAGTTGCGGTATGCCGATGACGGAAGATTTGTTTGGCACAAATGCCGACAGCACTTTAAACAAGGAATATTGCAAATATTGTTATGCAGCGGGAGAATTTACTGTGCCCGAAGCAACAATGGATGAAATGATTGAAATATGTATTCCTTTTATGGTAGAACAAGGATTGACGGCAGACGAGGCGCGAAAAGCAATGGAAGAAATACTGCCAACACTTAAACGCTGGAAACAGTAATAATATTTATTATTTACTATTTATTATTGGTTGTTTAAATTATTTCTATACTTTGTGGTTTTATTGTTTAACTACAAAGTGTAAAGTATTTTGTCAAATATACAACTAAACAAGAACAAAGAAGTTATAAAGTTAGTCAAGTTCATAAAGTTATAAAGTTAGTCAAGTTCATAAAGTTATAAAGATTAAAAAAATCTGCGTAAATCCGTCATATCTGCGTCATCTGCGTGCTTATTTAAAATAAACAAAAAACAAATCAACAAAAAACAAAATATTTTTTGTAATTTTACAAATCAAATTTTGAATTATGACAACAAATAACAACAATATAAAACTCCGAAAAAAGTGGATTTTATTTACTGTTGCGGGAATTTTACTCGTGTTTTCGCTTACCAGAAATTCTGCTTTTCATTATGAATTTCAAACAGGCAAAGAATGGATGTCCGACGATATCGTTACGCCTTTCGATTTTCCGATATATAAAACTTCCGAAGAATTATCTGCCGATCGCAATAAAATATTGACTACCTATAAACCGTATTTTCAGTACGATGCGATTGTCGAACAGCAACAAATAAGCGCATTTTCGGCGTTTTTTGAAAATATTGCAGACAATGAATCTCATCAATACGAAAAAAATATTTTACTGAATTTATTAAACGACGTGTATCAGCGATGCGTATTGCGCAAAGACAATATGCCGCAAGAGTTTGACAATCGTCAGCAACTTGTAATTTCGGTTGTGAAAAACAATATTTCGCAGGATTATCCGTTGTCGGAAGTTTTAACTATCGACGATGCTTACAATTATATTTATTCCGAATTTCTTAAAAAAAGCAATAATTCTATGCGCCGTCAGATATTTTCAAAAATAAATATTCGCAATTATATTCAAACAAATATTGCTTACGACGAGGCTATAACCAACAAAGTGAAAGAGCAACTGCTTGAAAGCATATCGCCTACAAAAGGAATTGTTGCCGCCGGTACACGGCTTATTGCTAAAGGCGAAACAATAAATTCAAAAAATATTCAGATTCTCGAATCGTTTAAAAAAGAATATGTTAACAACGAAGGTTTTCTCGGCAACTTTTGGCTTTTGTTGTTTGGGCAGGCGTTGCTGGTTGCAATATGTTTGTTTCAACTTTATTTGTTGCTGATATGGTACAATCCTGAAATTTTCAAGCGGGCGCAAAACATCGTTTTTATACTTTTGCTGTTGGTTGCCGCCGTTTTCGGCTCTATGCAAATCATAAAATCGGGCATGAACATATATCTTGTGCCGATTACCATTGTGCCGATTTATATAAGCACATTTTTTCGTTCGCGCACGGCGATATTTGTTTATATCACAATAATTATGCTTGTATCTATTTATGCACCAAATAGTTTTGAATTTGCTTTTGTTTCGCTTGCCACAGGAATAATATCGGTTTCGCAGTTCCGAACGTGGTACAGGCGCGGGCGTTTGTTTATTTCAATCGGACTGATATTTTTGTTTTACACATTGTCGTATATTACCGTTTGCCTTATAAAAGACGGTTTGTTCGAAAAAATAAACGTAAAAACGATACTCGCTTTTGGCGCAAATGTTGTGTTTGTGTTGTTTGCGTATCAACTGATTTATGTTTTCGAAAAGATTTTCGGATTTTTATCTAACAGCACTCTCATGGAACTTTCTGATACAAACCGAACTCTGCTGCGACAACTTGCCGAAAAAGCGCCGGGAACATTTCAACATTCGATGCAAGTTGCAAATATTGCCGAAGAAGTTGTACGACAATTTGATGGCGAAACATTGCTTGTTCGTGTCGGCGCACTGTATCACGATATTGGCAAGATTATGAATCCCGAATATTTTATTGAAAATCAGCAAACATCAGGTTATTCGTTGCACAGCAAAATGAAACCCGAAGAAAGTTCGAAAATCATTATAAAACATGTTGAAAATGGAGTTACGCTTGCCAAAAAATATAATTTACCTGCTGATGTTATTGATTTTATCCGCACGCATCATGCAAAATCGAAAACCCGTTATTTTCTGTCGAAATATAAAGAGCAAAATCCCGAAGCAACCGATTTTTCGGCATTTTCGTATCCGGGACCTAACCCTTGGAGTAAAGAGCTTGCCGTGTTGATGATGGCTGATTCTATTGAAGCCGCCTCGCGCACCTTGCAATCATACACCGAAGAAACAATAAATAATTTGGTTGAAGATATTGTAAACAATCAGATTTCGGAAGGATGTATGAACGATGCAAATCTTACGTTTAAAGAATTATCGCTTGCAAAAGAAATATTGAAATCAAAACTGAAAAATATTTATCATGCGCGAATTGAATATCCGAAAACGTGAGAGTCAATTACGAATTACGAAAATTACGAATTACGAGGCAAAGTTAAGGCACGCAGATTACGCAGATACGACAGATTTACGCAGATAAAAAATTAATTACGAATTACGAAATTACGAATTACGGAGTTTGCAAATAAAAAACCTTTGCGTACATTGCGGTAAAAA
>JAITPP010000129.1 GCA_031289385.1 Prevotellaceae bacterium
TCCGACAACAGAAATCCTGCGGATAATCCGTTTATTTGCCAGCTCCCACGATACTTTGCCTGTGATTTGTAAGCATGTCCCGAACCTACAATAAATAAATTATTTCGTTTATCCTGCGAATTATTTATCGTATTCATGATTATTTCAGTCATTATTTCATTTCTGTCGCAAGTCGTTCTGTAAATCGAATCACATTGTTCCTTATTTGTTATGTTCTGATAAAACATTCTTGACATATCTGGTGCAATTACGTTTATTTTATTTTTAAGTTTGTAATTGACATCCCATAATTCTAACAGAAAATTGTACATTCCCCTGTCATCCCAACCTCTAAGTTCTTCTTTTCTAAAAATATTCAGGATAATATTCGAGTCTTTTGTCGAGTTTTTAAAAAACTTGTCAAGTTCGGGTTGCGCATCTTTTGATAATTCCAAAAAAATTGTTCCTGTATTTTCTGAAAATTCAGGCAATCGTATTAGTTGCTGCAATAAATCCCATGATTTTTTTCTGAAATGAAGTTCGCCATAAATCACTAATTTATAATCATTCAATTTTTCAAGTAAATATTCTGTTGGGGTTTTGCCGTATTGTTTCAGATAGCTTATAAAAGCAAGTGTATCAGTCGAAACAATTTGTTGTCTATTGTATTGACGCAATTTATTTAAATGTCCGATAGACTTGTCTTCAATATATTGTTTTACCTCATTCATATTTTTTGCCAAACAATAATCTTCGCCGCTACCTAACCATTTTTCATTTTCAAAAGATGAAAGTCCAACAACGTAATAATCTGAATTTGTTTCTTTTCTGAAAACAATACCTACGGAATCTTTATAGGTTACTACCTGTTCTAAATAAGAATTCAACAGCAATTCTGCCGATTTTTGAGGGTAAGGCTGTTGGGATGATTGCCCTACAATAGCATCTATCATTCCCGAATAAATTGTATCGTATTTCCCGTCAATCCACAAATGAATGCGTGCTATATAGTTTTCGAGAGGCGAGGCATAAGGATTTTTATAATCAATATCGCCCACCTTTTTACCTACGTGAATTATTTTGTAATCATCACTCAAATCTTGAGCAAAAGCGGAAAGCCCGAAAAATGACAGGCATAAAATAATCAATAATTTATTTTTCATATTTACATATTTATTGCAACAAAATTATAATTTTATTTTGATATAAATATGTGTTTTGCATTTGAAAAGGCAAAAATAATTGAGAAATAAATTTATTGTGAAATTACAAATGCTTAAATATTTCCTTTACAAGATTATTTACACCGGCGAAAACATCAGAAATATTTGTTGCCAACATATAAGCAGGCGTTGTAAATATTTTGTTTTTTTCATCAATACAAACATCTGTTACGTTTTTCACAACGTGTGTAGCGCCAAAATGTTTTACCGATTCAAGCGAACTTTCGTCGGGATTTCCAAGTGTAATGCTAATATTTCCCAAAACACGGGCAAGCAACATTGGAGCAATACATATCGCCGCAATTATTTTCTTTTCGGCAAACATCGATTTAAGTGCTTTTGCAACATCCTTATTTACCGAACACTCATTTCCAGCAACAGCATAATTACACAAATTTTTCATTGCTCCAAAACCGCCGGGGAAAAGCAAAACATCATAATCGCTTGGAATAAATTGAGTTAAATCTTTTATGTCGCCTCGTGCAATTCGCGCCGATTCGTCTAATATATTGCGATTTGGCAGAGATTCTTCTCCTGTCGAGTGATTTATGGTGTGAAGTTGTTCCGCATTGGGAGCAAAAATTTGATATGTTCCGCCGTTTTGTTCAACAGCCAACATCGCTGCAACAGCTTCGTGTATCTCGCTTCCGTCATACACTCCGCAACCTGATAATACTATGGCAAATTTCTTTTTCATCATTCAAAAAATTATATTTTACATAGCGCAAATATACAAAATAAATAGCATTTGCAAAGGGAATAATCAATAATGTAGAAATGTAGAAATGAAGAATTACTAAATACCAACGACTAAATACCAACGACTAACGACTAAATACCAACGACTAAATACCAACGATTAAAATACTAATAATTACGATAATAATTCTGTATAAATCGGGTAAGATTGCTGTATATGGGAACTGTAAACTGTACAAACATTTCTTGTGCAGGCGGCGGAGTAGATAATGATGCGCGTTTGCAAAGATCTAATTCTTTTTTACTTAGAGCGCGTTCGTCGCCATTAAACGATGCGTATGAGTCTGTCCACACGTAAGTACCGGGGAAACGTTGCTGCGAAAGAATTGTATTTGTCTTATAATCAACTATAAAAGCATCAAGAATACCTGTTGATGAAACTTCTATTTTTCGTATCGTCAATTTTGCTTTTACCGTACCATACACATCGCGTGTTACGCCTTTGTCATCTTTGTATGTGCCTGTTTTCACGCTATCCTGTTTAGCCTCGTAAGTATCGCTACTTTCGCGTACTTGCCCTACAACAAAATCTAAAAAACGTAATTGTATTATTTGATCGGGATTTAGCATCAGATTTTCGGTTTCTTCGGGCGAAAAAATTTGTATATATTCGTTTCGTATATTGGTTGAAAAATATTCAAAAACTTTATTCTGAAAAAAATCGGCGCTTACCTTATATTTACCTTCTACGGGGCTTTGTTCCAATACAACTTTCAATGTTGCTTGCCATTTCGATTCCATCAATTTATTTGCAACATCCTTATATCCTGCAATTATAGAATTTGTTTGTTGAAATTGCAAATAAGCCTGTTTTGCTGCCGCGCGAGTTCCCATGCGAAGACTTGCTTCGGCAAGTTGATAACTTTCTTCGGCTGCCATATTACGCGACGATTCAAGTTGAGAATTGTAATAATTGGCATTTGGTATAATATTCAAAGCCGCCGGACAACGCGATATTTGTACTGCAATGTTATTTACCTTAGTGTATAAATCAAAAATTTTCTGGTAACGATTATTGGTTGACGATGATGCCAACAAACGCTCGGTTTCTTTTTCCGTATAACTTACAACCAACGGATAGGCTGTTGACAACGCATCTGACGCTTTGACATTGTCGGGCGACGAACGCAGTTTTTCAATTGCCTGAATACAGGCTGTATAATAATCGCCTTGTGTAAGAGCCTGCATACCTGTGCTTTTACAACTTACAACAGCTGTCATTGTAAACACAATAACAATAAAGATTTTAAAAGTTTTCATACTCAGTTTAAATATTATTTTTTTCAAATTTGTGCAAAGATAATAAAAAATAAGAAACCACATAGGATTTTGTTTTTTATTGTACATTTTTCGTTAGTAATTTGTAACTATGCTATTGGCGATAGATGATTTTTTTGCTATCTTTGTGCAAATAAATGTAATTTTGTAAAATAATAAAAACTATTTATGATACAATTAAATAAAGATGAGCAAAAAACATTAGATTCAATCAAATCAACGCCATATATGGCAAAGACGATTGATTTGGTGGAAAATTTTGTAGAAAATCACAAAAGCAAAGATAAAAAGATTGCTTATTTGGCTGTTTTTGACGAGTTGTTTCGTATTCTGAACGAGGCAAAAACCGCCGTTGATATTTATTTGCAAGAAAGAAAAGCAAAAGGCGAAATTAAAGACGAAAAACAGGCATTAAAATCCATTGCGGGCAATTCTTTTTCGCTTACTTTGGTTTATATTTTTCTGAAAAATAAAGAATTAGAAAATATCAGAGAAGATATTTTTGTTACAAGCCAAATTTCAAAAGTGCCGTCTTTTAAGGAAATTTCGATTATAAATGTTGATGGCGAAACACAAAAACCCGATTGTGATTTGGTAATTTATTCGTTAAATGACGATAAAACTTTGAAAAAGTGTATGATTTTGTCGCTCAAAACCTCGTTACGCGAACGTGCAGGACAAACTTACAAATGGAAACTTCTGATGGAAATTGCAACGTCTGACAATCCGATTAAAGAAAAATATAACATTAAGTACAATCCCGAGAAAATGCCTTTGGTTGCTTTTGCAACAGTAAATTTTTACAACGAAATCAACAATCCGCAACATAGAGGAATGTTTAAATTTTTCGATAAATCATTTATTGCCAAAAATATAGATGCTGATTTTATTGATAGAATGTCCACTTTGCCAAATTATGTAAACGAAAATTTATGAAATATCAAGTAGTCAGAAATAAAAAATACGATTATACAGGGCAGTCATATTCAACGCTTTACCCGAATTTGCATAAATATCCGGCTACAATGTTGCCGCAAATAGGCATTGATATTCTTAAAGAATTGAATGTAACGAGAGGGCGCTTGTTAGACCCTTATTGCGGCTCGGGTTCATCATTTGCAAGCGGCTTGGAATGTGGATTAACCGAAATGTACGGTTTCGATATAAATCCGTTGGCAGTTCTTATTTCTAATGTAAAGTTTACAAAAGTATCTATAAACGAATTGGCAGAGGCGAGGAAAACATTCAGAAATATCTTGTATGATTTTCTTAAAAATGAGGATAATGCGCGCGAATTACCTCGCCCGCCGATTACGAACATTGATTTTTGGTTTTCAAAAGAGGTAATTGAAAATCTCACTGCCATAAAATA
>JAITPP010000145.1 GCA_031289385.1 Prevotellaceae bacterium
AAATCATTTGCAAGGCTTGTCGTCGTTTGCCGCAGAAATGAAAAACGTGAACGAAATTTTATCGGAAACCGCCGCAAATAAACGTTTGCTTGTGTTGATAGACGAACTTGCGCGAACAACAAATCCCGCCGAAGGCAGCGCCATTGTAAGCGCAATGCTTGATATGCTTTCGGAACGAAATGTTTGCAGTTTTATAACCACGCATTACGACAAAATAACGTCAGATTGCCGCCGCCTGCGAGTGCGCGGTTTGATTGAAAACAGCGAAATTAAAGATGAAAAAAATATTGAGCAATATATTGATTATTCCCTTGTTCGCGAAACCGAAACAAACATACCGCACGAGGCGATACGCATAGCCGAAATGCTCGGCGTAAATTCAGAACTTATACGAAAAGCAAAAGAAAAAATATAATATCATTAAAACAAAACTATATGCAAAAAAGTAAAATAGGATTAGATTTTGAAAAAGTAAAACATGCAAAACAAGTTGCAAAAAACATTGCCGATGATGTACAAAAATTTGTCGGAAACTATACAACCGTTGCCGTAGAGCGAACAATTTGCCGTCTTCTGGGCGTTGATGGCATTGACGAAAACGGCGTTCCGCTGCCGAATATTTTGGTTAATGAAATTAAAGAAAACGGCGTTTTGGGCGAAGGAATAATGTTTTTTGTTGGAAATGCAATGGTAGAAACAGGATTAAACCCGCAACAAATAGCCGAAAAAGTTGCAAAATCCGAACTTGAAATAACAAAATTACCAATTCACCCGCAATCCGAAATAGAAACAATTTTAAAACCCATTATCAACGAAACCATCAATCGCATCAACAATCGCAAGGCTCGCCGCTCGCATTATCTGAACACAATAGGAGAGGGCGCAAAACCATATCTTTATGTGATTGTTGCAACAGGAAATATTTACGAAGATGTAGTTCAGGCGCAGGCTGCCGCACGTCAGGGAGCAGACATAATTGCAGTTATCCGAACCACAGGACAGAGTTTGCTCGATTACGTTCCTTACGGCGCAACAACCGAAGGCTTTGGCGGAACTTATGCAACACAGGAAAATTTTCGCATAATGCGCACCGCTCTCGACGAAGTGAGCGAAGAAGTAGGCAGATACATTCGCTTGTGCAATTATTGTTCGGGATTATGTATGCCCGAAATTGCCGCAATGGGTGCTCTCGAAGGTTTAGATGTGATGCTTAACGATGCGCTTTACGGAATACTTTTTCGCGATATAAATATGCAGCGAACACTTATTGACCAATATTTTTCGAGAATTATCAACGGTTTTGCAGGCGTAATAATAAATACAGGCGAAGATAATTATCTCACCACAGCCGATGCTTACGAACAAGCACACACGGTTTTAGCATCGGATTGTATAAACGAGCAATTGGCTCTGATTGCAGGATTGCCCGAAGAACAAATGGGATTGGGACACGCTTTTGAAATGAATCCGCAACTCGAAAACGGTTTTTTGTACGAATTGGCGCAGGCGCAAATGACGCGCGAAATATTTCCGAACGCACCGCTTAAATATATGCCGCCCACAAAATTTATGACAGGAAATATTTTTCGCGGACACATTCAAGACGCACTTTTTAATATGATTGGAATATGGACAAATCAAGGATTGCAACTACTCGGAATGCCCACCGAAGCAATTCATACGCCGTTTATGAGCGACCGTTATTTGTCGATAGAAAATGCTAAATATATTTTCGAAAACATGAAGAATATAGGTAATGAAATAGAATTTAAACAAGGCGGAATAATGCAAACACGCGCCCAAAAAGTGCTTGACGATGCAATTATCTTACTCGAAACACTCGAAAAAGAAAGTTTGTTCACAGCGTTGGAAAAAGGAATATTCGGCGATGTAAAACGCTCGAAAACAGGCGGCAAAGGACTCGACGGCGTAATGCCAAAAGGCGAAAAATATTTTAATTCGTTTGTTGAATTGATGAAGAAATAATTTGATAATGTGATAATTTGCTAATGTGAAAATAAAAATAAAATAAACATAAATAACTTTAATCATGGAAAAAACAAAAGAAGAATTATTGGAATATGCAATAAAAATGTTTCAAAGAGGCGAAACATATCGTGCAATTTTGAGTTATATTAAAAGTAACACATCTGACGAAGAAGTTATTAAACAGATAATAACAAATATTGATTCTCTCGAAAAAGAAAATAAAATAAAACGCACAACTGTTAAAGAGAGTAATAGTTTTTTTAATATTTTTATGGGATTTTTTTTGATAGTTTTAGGAATAACATTAATATATTTTCTATGGGGAGAAGGTTTTATTGCTGTGTTTCCTTTTTTACTTATTATTGCCGGTTTATTTGCTATTAATAACAAAGATATTACTTGGTTAACTAAATTATTGAAAAGATAAAAAATGTGTGATTTTAAAATTGAAATATATTAATATTATAATAAATTAAACATAAATAACTTTAATCATGGAAGAACAAAATTTTATTTTCGACAACGATTTATATGAGGCTCTTGAAAGTATCCTCGAAAACAATGATAATTTCAGCGATTGTATAGTTGATATTGTTACTCTTATGTTCGATAAAAAAATCAATCGTAAAACATTATCTGAGCTAATGAATAAATACGGAATAAAAGACATTGAATTTATAAAAGACGAATTGCTTAACTTGCTTATTGCATACATCAAATCTATACTTAAAGACGGTGTAATTACTGAAAACGAACAAAGAAATATAAAAATGTTGAAACGTTATTTTAGAGTAGAAGAAGGCGATTTGTATAGCAAAAAATATAAAGAAATAAAAATTATTTTAACCGAACAATTAGAAAAATTATATGCCGATAATAAAATAAGTATAGATGAAGCGGTATATTGTGTTTATTTACAAGATTTATTTGATTTAAACTATGAGCAAATGGATGAATTTAAAAAAGACGAAGTAATAACATCACTAATACTCGGTGCAAAAATTACTGATTTAGATACGTCGCTTTTTAAAAAGCAGTATTAAAAATGATTTATCTTGTTTTATTGCTTGCGCTTGTAAAAGGCGTAATAAAT
>JAITPP010000183.1 GCA_031289385.1 Prevotellaceae bacterium
GAGTGGAATGGAGGAATGGTATCAATACGGAACGAGAACAGGAACAAGAACTGTAACCACTCCCGGCGGCATAACTTTTGATGAAGATTATCGTGTTTGGTGCTTTTCATCAGACAAAACTCGACTGAATGAGATTTGCAGAAGTGGTTGTGCTAGAATAATTGCTTCTTATGGCTCAAATACAACATGGGTGTATGAACGCGGAGAAGCACCAAGCGAGATAGATGCTCCCAAAAAATTATATTAAAAACATCTTATCAAATTAGATAAATTTATTCCAAAATTTTTATTAATTTTGTAACAATAAAAATAACACAAATTTAATGAATAAAATATTATGAAAAAGAATGTGTACAATCTAATTATTTTAGATGAAAGCGGCTCAATGGAATCCATTAAAAGAGCCGCAGTAGATGGAGTATAAAAGATTAATTTTTACAGGCTTTAGCCGAAAAAGCATATAAGAGATTTTGGCTAAAGCCTTTTTTATATTATTTTGTTCCTCCTGCTAAAGCAGGAGGCAATTTATTGTGAGAAAATTAGAACTTCACCCGAACAAAGAATTGAATTGCCTCCATCTTCAGATGGAGTATAAAAGATTAATTTTTAAAGGCTTTAGCCGAAAAAGTATATAAGAGATTTTGGCTAAAGCCTTTTGTTTATATTATTCTATTTCTCACTCCGCTTAAAAGCGGAGGCAATTCATTGTGAGAAAATTAGAACTTCGCCCGAACAAAGGCTTAAATTGCCTCCATCTTCAGATGGAGGATAAAAGATTAATTTTTAAAGGCTTTAGCCGAAATTTCTTATATACATTTCGGCTAATTATAACGTGTTTATTCGATAGTTTACCAATTCACTGTTTAGATATTCCAGAAATTCGTCGGAAATCTGTATTTTGCATTTGCGGGATGTTTGTTTTATCTTAATGTTTTTTTCTTCGTCGATAATTACAAATGAAAGTCGCGTATTTCCTTTATTTTTAGTTATTTGTTTGGTTATTTGTTTTATAAAATCGGCATCTATTTTGCTTAGCGGTAAAATTATTTCTATGCCTGTCATCAGTTCGTTGCGAACATCGTGCAGCATCATTATTTTCTCAAATCGTATATCAAAAACAGGCATATCGTTGTTTTCGATTTCTCTTCCTTTTTCGTCTTTGCGTATAAATTTTTTGCGTTCGGAAACAGTTCCCCGCACAAACAGAAAATAATTGTGGGTGAAATAATTTTTATTTTCAATCCACTCTCTGTCGAACATCGAGAATGAGTACGAGCCCGAATAATCTTCAATTGTTACGCGCCCGAAAGGTTTACCCTTTTTTGTAACAAGCTCTTTCGATTCGGTTATTATTCCTGCAAAGCAAATTCTTTTGTTCTTAAATTGCGATAAATCAGACAAATCGTTTGCCTGAACATTGCACATCAAATTCATTTCTGTTTTATACGGATCGAGCGGATGCGACGACAGATAAATTCCAATCAAATCTTTTTCGCGGGCAAGAGTTTCCATATCCGACCAGTCTTCTGAAAAGGGAATCAGCGGTTTAACTATGTTTGCTTTATGATCTTCGCCAAACAGCGATATCGCTCCGCCGGCATTATCAATTTGTACCAGATTTCCGTATTGCATCAGAATGTCTATAAAAATTTGGTCTTTGTCGTTTTTGGCATAAAATTGCGGACGGCGTATTTCGGTAAATTCGTCGAAACCGCCCGAAAGTACCAGACTTTCAATAGTTCGGCGGTTTACTACCGAAAGATTTACTCGCGAAATAAAATCAAAAATATCGGTAAACGGCGATGTTTCACGCGCTTTTATGATGTTTTCTACGGCATTTGTTCCCACGCCTTTCACCGCTGCAAGTCCGAAACGAATATTTCCATCTTTATTTACGGTAAATGTCATGTCGCTTTCGTTTACGCTTGGAGGTAAAACCTTTATTCCTATGGTTTTACACTCTTCCATAAATTTTGAAACTTCTTTTATGTCGGCAATATTGCTGGTTAGCACGGCAGCCATAAATTCGGCGGGATAATGAGCTTTCAGATAAGCAGTTTGATATGCAATTTTAGAATAGCAGGTTGCGTGCGATTTGTTGAATGCGTATTTTGCAAATTCAGCCCAATCACTCCATATTTTTTCTAATTTTTGTACCGAATCAAATCCGTTTTTTACTGCGCCGTCGATAAATTTGGTTTTCAACGCTGCCATTTTATCTGTCAGTTTTTTCCCCATTGCTTTGCGCAATTCGTCGGATTGTCCTCGCGTAAATCCCGCAATATCACGACTTAAAAGCATCACCTGTTCTTGATAAACGGTAATTCCGTAAGTGTCTTTTAAGCGTTTTTCCATTATCGGAAAGCCGTAGTCTATTTTTTCTCTTCCGTGTTTTCTGTTTATAAAACTTGGAATATATTGCATTGGACCCGGACGATATAATGCGTTCATCGCAATCAAGTCTTCAAATTTTGTAGGTTTCAGTTCGCGCAGATATTTTTGCATCCCCGGCGATTCAAACTGAAATGTGCCTACTGTTTGCCCGCTGCTGTAAAGTTTATAAGTTTCATTATCGTCAAGCGGAATATTTTCAATATCAATATCTTTACCCTTTGTCTTTTTTATGTTTGATAATGCTTCGCGTATTATTGACAGTGTTTTTAATCCGAGAAAATCCATTTTTATCAAACCTACATTTTCTATTACCGAGCCTTCGTATTGAGTAACAATCACATCTTCGCCCAAACTTTTATCTTTTGCCGTAGAAAGCGGAACAAAATTAGTGAGATCGTCAGCGCCGATAATAACGCCGCAAGCATGCACACCTGTTTGGCGCACAGTGCCTTCAAGTTTTTCGGCAAAGCGCAAAACGCTTGCTATATCTTCGTTTCCCGATTCTACAATTTTTTTAAATTCGGGAACAAATTCTATACAATTTTTGATATTTACTTTGGGCGTTTTGCCGTCTTTACCTTCGACAAAGCGATCGGGAATCATTTTTGTAAGTTGCTCGGCTTGTTCCAATGGTAATTGTTGTACTCGCGCAACATCTTTTATGCTCGATTTTGTTGCCATCGTTCCGTAAGTAATGATATGTGCAACTTTCTCTTTACCATACTTTTCGGTTACCCATTTTAAAACTTTTGCCCGTCCTTCATCATCAAAATCAATATCAATATCGGGCAACGAAATTCTGTCGGGATTTAGAAATCGCTCAAACAGCAAATCGTAATCCAGAGGATTTATATCGGTGATTTTCAGACAGTACGAAACTACCGAGCCTGCTGCCGAGCCTCGTCCGGGACCAACAGATACATCCATATCGCGTGCGGCTTGTATAAAATCCTGTACTATAAGAAAATATCCGGGAAATCCCATCGATTTTATAACGTCAAGTTCGTAAATTATACGTTCCATAACTTCGTTGGTGATATTGCCGTTGTAGCGTTCGTTTGCTCCTTTCAGCGTCAGTTCTTTTAAATAGTCTGCTTCGAGTTTTATGCGATATGCTTTGTCGAAACCGCCGAGTTTTTCTATTCTTCCTTTGTTGGATTCTTCAGATTCAAACTCTGCAATTAAATCATTTTCAGTGTATTTATTATGATACTCTTCTTCTGTTCCAAATTCTTCGGGAATAGGAAAAATGGGCATAATGGCATCCGACTCTATGCTGAAATTTTCGATTTTATCAACAATTTCGCGGGTGTTTGATAAGGCTTCGGGAATATCTTCAAATATTTCCGCCATTTCTTCGGGCGATTTCAACCATTCTTGTTTTGTGTACCTAAGTCGGTTTATATCTGATAGATATGAGTTTGTGCTTAAACAAATTAATCGCTCGTGAGCATCGGCATCGTCTTCATTAACAAAATGCACGTCGTTGCTTGCAATAATTTTCACATTGCATTTTTCGGCAAGTTTTATGATTTCGGCGTTTACTGTTTTTTGCTTTTCGTAAGTGTTTGTATCTGCGCCGTCGCGATTTGTTTTATGCCGTTGCAGTTCTAAATAATAATCGTCTCCAAAAATTTTTTTGAACCACATTATTGATTTTTCGGCAGCCTCAATATCTTTATTCATAATAAGTTGAGGAATTTCGCCGCCAAGGCACGCCGAACAAATAATCAGTCCTTCGTGATATTTTTCGAGTACATTTTTATCTATGCGCGGGCGATAATATTCGCCGTCAATCCACGAAATTGACACAAGTTTGCAAAGATTTTCGTATCCTTTTTTGTTTTTTGCCAGCAAAATCAAGTGATAGCCGCTTTGATCGACAATCTGTTCGCGTCCGTTTTTAGGATTTATTCGTTTGACATTCTTATCTTTATCGTACAGCGTGCGGCGAGCGCAATAAGCCTCAACGCCAATGATTGCCTTAAATTGATTGTCGGCAGATAAATCTTTGTTTTTATATTTTACACAATCTGTAAATTCCTTTATACCAAACATATTGCCGTGATCGGTTATGGCAATAGCATTCATTCCTGTATCGACAGCCTTATCAACCAAAGCCGATATTTTCGACATTCCGTCGAGTATAGAGTATTCTGTATGAACGTGTAAATGTGTAAAATCTATCATTTTTATTTATATTGTATGTGTTATATTTTTCAATCAAATAAGACTTGGATTGGAATTGCGAAGATACAAATAAAATCGCTTTGCTGTGTTAAATTTATTTTTTGTTTTCAACACATTGTTATTTATTTTTGTATTTTTTTGACTCACTAATATTTGTGATTTTGTAATAATTTATTAAGTTAAACTTTATTTTGATTTGTGAAATTTTAAAATATTTTGAATAATTATCTTATAAAGCATTGACAAT
>JAITPP010000190.1 GCA_031289385.1 Prevotellaceae bacterium
AAAAATAAAACTTTTTTACTCTTATTTTTGTGAGTACCCTTTTAGCATCAAATTTTCTTATCATTTTTCCCTTATTAAAATATTGAAAATAAGGGTTATTTGTGAGTGGTTTTCTTTGCTACTAAGGGAAATTTGAAAATAAGGGTTAAGATAAATTCACAAATTTAGAATAAGTATTTTTTAATCATTTTCAACATTTTTTACACCCCACCCTGCGGGATTGTTTTTGTTATTCAAAAAAGCAAGCCGTTAGGTTTGCATCGCTCGGTAGAAAAAAGAACCATCCTTCGTTTTGCAAGCCATAGGCTTGCAACCCTCTGCTTTTGGTTGCAGTCCTAATGGACTGCAATGTTGGCGTGGCGGTTATCGTTTCTACCGAGCGATAATCCCTAACGGGATTTTTTTTGCCATCTTTTATAAATTGTTTATTTTCCATCACTAAATACAGAATTACGGAATACAGAATACTAACGACTAAATACCGACGACTAAATACCAAATACCATATTTTATTCCTTTTTTAGAAATCGGTCAATAAATTTTATTATTTTTAACAAATGAATTAACGTTCTTATTATCAGTTGTTTTAACGCTTGACAAGTCTTAATTAACTAATTTATAACAAAATATTTTTTTTGAACATTCTTTTTTTATCATTTACTTTGTACAAAATTAATTTGCAAAAAATTAATAAATGATGATTAAAATATTTATAAAATAAACAAAAAAAGGCTCTTTTATTCATAAAAATTATTACAATACGAGCCTGTAAAAAAGATAATTAGAATGCAAGAAAATTTAGTGATAGTAGAATCTCCGGCAAAAGCCAAAACAATAGAAAAACTGTTGGGTAAGGATTATTTTGTAACGTCAAGTTACGGACATATTCGCGACTTGGTAAAAAAAGGGCTTGGAGTAGATGTTAATGATAATTTTAAGCCTGAATATGTTATTTCGCCCGATAAAAAGAAATTGGTTGAAGAATTGAAAAAATTATCAAAACAGGCAAAAACGGTTTGGCTCGCATCCGATGAAGATAGAGAAGGAGAAGCAATAGCGTGGCATTTGCAAAACGTGCTTAAACTCGACGATAAAAACACAAAACGTATTACATTCAACGAAATTACAAAAAACGCAATTTCAAACGCAATAGAAAATCCGCGAAAAATAGATATAAACCTTGTAAATGCACAACAGGCGCGTCGCATACTCGATCGCTTGGTGGGCTTTGAAGTTTCGCCTATTTTATGGAAAAAAGTAAAATCGTCGTTATCGGCAGGGCGGGTGCAGTCGGTTGCCGTGCGCTTGATTGTTGAACGCGAACGCGAAATAATGGAATTCAAAACCGAATCGTCATACAAAGTTTCGGCAATATTTGTATCTACCGACAAAAACGAAAAATTTCAACTGAAAGCAACACTTTTATCGGATTTTAAGACGGAAAAAGAAGCAGAAGATTTTTTGGAAAAATGTAAAAATTCAATATTTACGGTAGAAAGCGTAGATAAAAAACCTACAAAAAAATCGCCTGCCGCACCTTTTACAACCTCAACATTGCAACAAGAGGCAAGCCGCAAATTCAGATTTTCGGTAGCGCAAACAATGAATATAGCACAACGGCTGTACGAACGCGGGCTTATAACATACATGCGTACCGATTCAACAAATCTTTCGACATTAGCGTTGGGCGCGGCAAAAAACACAATAGAAAATCTTTTCGGGGCTAAATATGTAAAAACACGTCAGTATAAAACCAAATCGAAATCGGCACAGGAAGCGCACGAGGCAATTCGCCCTACATACTTACAAAACACCGAAGTTGAAGGCGCGCCGCAAGAAAAAAAACTGTACGATTTAATTTGGAAACGAACAATAGCCTCGCAAATGGCAGATGCCGAACTCGAAAAAACTACGATAAACATAAATATATCGAACGAAACAAAGAAATTTCAGGCAACGGGCGAAATAATTATATTTGACGGATTTTTGAAAGTTTATATGGAGTCGAGCGATGATGACAACGAAAACGCCGAAACAACAGGATTGCTTCCCGCACTTGTGGCAGGGCAAACCGTAGCACGCAAAGAAATTACGGCAACACAGCGTTTTTCGCAACATCCACCGCGATATACCGAAGCAAGTTTAGTGAAAAAACTCGAAGAATTAGGAATAGGACGCCCATCAACTTATGCACCTACAATTTCAACAATTATAGCTCGCGAATATGTGCAAAAAGAAGACAGAGCAGGCTTTGAACGCAATTACACAAAAATTACGCTTAAAACAAATGATATTGTAACCGACAAATTAAAAGAAGTTGTAGGCACAGAAAAATCCAAGTTTTTCCCCAGCGACATCGGAATTGTAGTAACCGATTTTCTTATCGAAAATTTTTCGAATATTCTTGATTTTAGTTTTACCGCAAAAATTGAAGAATATTTTGACGAAATTGCCGAAGGAAAATTAGATTGGGTTGTGATGCTGCATAAATTTTACAAACCATTTCACCAAAAAGTTGACAATTCGCTCGAAACAGCGCAACTTGCAAATGCCGAACGCATTTTGGGCATAGACCCGAAAAGCGGAAAACAAGTGTCGGCACGCATTGCACGCTTTGGCCCTATTGCACAACTCGGCACAAACGACGATCCGGAAAAGAAATTTTCGAGCCTCAAAAAAGAACAACTTATAGAAACGCTGACACTCGACGAAGCACTGAAATTATTTGACTTGCCGCGCACAATAGGCGAATACGAAGGCAAAGAAATTGTTGCATCCACAGGGCGTTTTGGCCCATACGTGCGCCACGATTCCAAATTTATTTCAATGAAAAAAAATATTGACGATCCATATACAATTACAGAAAAACGAGCAATAGAACTGATAGAAGAAAAACGCAAAAAAGACAGCGAAAGAAACATTGCAAAATTTGGCGATATAGAAGTGTTAAACGGATTTTATGGACCATATATTGCATACGATGGCAAAAATTACAAAATACCAAAAGGACAAGATCCTAAAACGCTTACACATCAGGATTGTATAGCACTTATTGATGAACAAAAAAGTAAAGAGCCGAAGACAAAAACAAGAACAAAAACAAAAGCAAAAACTACAACAAAAAAGAAACAATAACATTTAATTTATTATAAAAATTTTAAAAAATTAACATGACAGAATTAGGTGAAATATATAAAAAAATAGACTTATTAAGAGCGTCAAAAACACTTGACGAAATACAGTCATATTTAATAGCATCTAATTATAACGAAGATTCGGTAAAACATGCTATAATGTATGTTAGAGAAAAAGAACGAAACGATTTATTTGTACAAAAAGAAATGATAGACCATTATCACCCGTTTTTACAAATAGTTAAAATTTACGGTTGTTATTTATTGGCATTTTTTAGCGGCGGATATTTTCTTTATTATACCATGACTCTTATACGGATATTTACAAAACCTTTTGTTATAAAAAAAGGAAATACCACCTTAGATTCTTTGGATAAAGGAAGCATTTCTTTTGCGATGATTTTAGTTGCTTTAGTTTTGCTGTGTGCCTCAATTGGTTTATTCTATCTTGCACACAGTATGACTGAATATAAAGAAACAATAGAAAAGAAAATAGAAGAAATAAAGAAAAGATATACAGCACCTTCGTCAAAACAAAATGAATCTCGATAAATTTAAAATATGAAAGTTGAAAAAACATGAAAAAAACAAACAATACGGATAATTCGATAATAAAAAATTACAAAAGCAAAACAGCGCAAGTCGGCAGCATTACTACCTTTGCCGATGATGATTTTTTAACTACCGGAAACGAAACTCCATTTACAGCAGCAATCATTGGAATTACCAAAAATGCCGATAAAAAAACATTTTTAAACATACGAAAAGAATTTTATAATTTATACCAAAGCAACAATATTCAAATACTTGATTTAGAAAACGTTGAATACGACGAAAATAAAATAAAAAATTTAATATCCGATATAACTAAAAAGAAATTAAACACAGTTTTTTTGTGCGAAAACGATGAAATTTCCGCATCGTTACTAAATATCCGACAGGCAAGATACACAAGTACAGTAGTCGTTTTGCCCGATATTACAATGAGCAACAAACATATCGCAAAACTAATAAGCAAAACAAAAAATGAAATAGCAATAATAGGCTACCAAAATTATTTTTCGAACAAAACGACAATCAATAAACTCAACAAAAATAATTGTATCACCATGCGCCTCAGCGAATATCGCAGCGAGCCGAATAACATTGAACCAATATTGCGCGACAGCAATTTTATCGCTATCGACATAGCCGCAGTGCGCCACAGCGATGGCGGAACAACATTTTCGCCAAACGGATTGTACGCCGAAGAACTTTGCGCAATAGCAAACTACGCAGGATTATCAAATAAAATATCACACCTGAATATCGTGTGCGGACAATCGGATAACGCTGTAACTAACAATCTTACAGCGCAAACAATCTGGCATTTTGCCGATGGACTTGCAAACAGAATTGTAGAAACACCGAAAAAAATAAAATTTAAAAAATTTATAGTAGATATGGGAAACTCATCAACAAACTTGATATTTTACAAAAGTATCATTACAAATCGCTGGTGGTTAGAGGTTTCCAATGGTAACAAAACAAAAACAATAGCATGCACTTTTGCTGATTATCAAAAGGCTTGCAACAAAGATATACCAATAAGATGGATAAAAGAGATGCAAAAAATGAGTTAAATGTGAAAACAAAGTGTTAATATTTGAAAAAAAACGCAAGAAAAGTAAACTATTTATGCACAAATATTGTTGATAAATAAAAAATATATAACTTTGCAGCTCGACTAAGTGTATTAGCGGGTTGAAAATTTGAAAATAAAAGTGATAAAACGTATAATAATAATAGCTTTGTTGTCATGTACTATAGAGTCTATAGCGCAGCAAGACAGCCATTTTAGTCAAGGAGTTTTTAATCAGGGGTATCTTAATCCGGGAAGTTATGGAATTGATGATGATGATTTGTTTAATGCAACCGTAGGTTATCGCGTTCAAACAAAAAATTTAGACGGTTCACCGGCAACAACAGTGTTAAATGTTAACGGTCCACTACATTTTATAAATAGCGGAGTTAGTCTGTCGGTTTTTAACGATAAAATAGGATACCTTAAAACGCCGGGCTTTAATTTGGGATATTCATATATTTTTGAACTTCCAGCAGGTAAAATAGGTGTAGGAATATCACTTGGAATGATAAACAGCAAATACGACTCTAACGATTGGCGATTGCCCGACGGAGGAACAGGCGACATATTACTGCCAACAGGAGACGTAGAAGCAACAACATTTGACGCAGGATTAGGAGTGTATTATACAAATAACAAATTTTTTGCAGGCTTATCATGCTCGCACATAAACAGAGCAGCAATGACAAAAGCAAGCGAAAAAACAACGTTCGGACGAACATTTTATGCAATGGCAGGTTATCGTTACGTTTTTGGGTTTACTGATAATTACGAAATACGCCCATCAATTTATGTGAGTTCCGATTTGGGAGTAGGGAAATATACGCTGAATGCACATTTGTTTTACGAAAAAAAGTATTGGTTCGGACTATCATACAGACTTGATGAAGCGGTGGTTTTTAATGTAGGTTTAGAGTTAATAAAGAATTTGAAAATCGGATATTCTTATGACTACTTTACAACAGAAATAGAAAAATACGGAGGAGGAGCACACGAATTGTTAGTGAGTTACCGATTCTCAATAGTAACAGAAAAAAGAAATAATCAACGAAAAAGTATTCGTTATTTATAAAATTAATAATATGAGAAGATTAGTACTACTAAGTTTTTTAACATGTATCCTGATGAGTGGATTACTTACAGGATGTTCGCTTTTTAAGAAAGGAAATGGCAACGACCTTGGCGGCTCGTGGACTCCTCACGACAAACGAAAAGTAAAAGGAGTATCAGGAATTAAAAGAACTGAAATTCCGCCCAAGGGAATGGTTCTTGTACCCGGAGGACATTACGTTATGGGAGCAAGCGACGAAGACATCATGCTGGCGTTTAACAACGATCCGCGCACCGAAACCGTAGATGCCTTCTGGATGGATCAAACAGAAATTACAAATTACGAATATCGTGATTTCGTAAGTTATGTTAAAGAATATAACCTGAGGAAACGCCTCGGACAAGACTACGAAGAGTTTCTTGTAGTTGAAGACGAAGATGGCACTCCTCTCGACGAACCTCTCATAAACTGGCGGGAAAGGATAAACTACAAAGATCAAAGCATCCGCGAAGTCATAAACGAATTTAATATCTCCGGCGAAGAAGCATTGCTCGGCAAAAAAGAATATGATGCACGAACATTAATTTACGAGTGGCAAGTTATTGATTTCAACAAAGCAGTACGCGGCTTGTGGAATCCCGAAACAAAAGCATACGAAGGAACTCTTATTAATGACGACGGCGAAGAAGTTGATATTAAAAACAGAGGCGATTTTATTACAAAAAACACAACATATATTTATCCCGATACACTTTGCTGGATGCGCGACTTTAAACTATCGTTCAACGAGCCGTTTTTAATTCGCTACTTCTGGCATCCCGCCTACAACGATTATCCTGTTGTAGGAATATCGTGGCATCAAGCCGTAGCATACTGCAATTTCAGAACAAATACAGAAATACGTCGCAAAGGCGAATCGCCACATCAATATCGCCTCGCAACCGAAGTAGAATGGGAATATGCGGCTCGCGGCGGACTGCCAATGCAAGCATATCCATGGGGAGGTCCATATACAACAAATAAATACGGATGCTATTTGGCAAACTTTAAACCTCAACGCGGAAAATACGATCTCGACGGAGGCGTAAGAACACTACCCGTAGGCTCATACGAACCTAATGATTTCGGGCTTTACGACATGGCTGGAAACGTAGCAGAATGGACAAACAACGCATTCGACGAAAACGCCTATTCGTTCTATCACGATTTAGTACCTACGTACACATACACAGCAAAAAAAACAGATCCACCGGCATTAAAACGTAAAGTAGTGCGCGGCGGCTCGTGGAAAGATATTGCTTTTTATCTGCAATGTGGCTCACGTACTTTTGAATATCAAGACAATGCACGTTCTTACATAGGATTTCGTTGTGTAAGATCATATATGGGAATGCATAAATAAAATTAACTTAAAATATAAAAAAAACTATGGTAAATTTATTCGACAAACCGGCTTTTCAAAAATTAATCCATGTTGCCTATGGATTGGGCGCAGCACTCGTTATTATTGGCGCACTTTTTAAACTTCAACACTGGACAGGAGCAGGAGTAATGCTTTCTGTGGGTATGATGACAGAATTTTTTATTTTCATTCTATCGGCACTTGAAGCCATGCCCAAAAAGTATAATTGGGAAAATGTTTATCCTGAACTTGAAAAAGCAAGCGGCTCGGCAGGTTCGGTAAACAGAGCAAGAGCAAATGCAAGCCCGCAACCACAATTGGATTTCAATTTTAATATTGATCCATCTCAGGTAAACAGCATTAAAGATGGAATGAGCAAATTAAGCGAATCGCTGAAAAATCTGACATCGCTGGCAGCAGTATCGCAAGGCTCGCAACAATTAGCATCTACATTGATTAACGCCAATCAGGCAGTAGCAAATGTAGCGCATACTTCCAACGCTTTAAGCGAAACATACGCAAGCACTGCAAGAGTGGTAACATCGTTTGCAGATGAAACCCAAAAAGGAATTGAAAATTCAAAAAGAGCAATGAATATTTATGGCGAACATATAAATACATTGAGCAAAAACATAGGCGCAATAAACACATCTGTTGAATTTCAATTATCAACATTAAACAAAACAATAGGCGCAGTAAATTCGTCGTTTGAATTACAGTTGAACACTCTTAATAAAACAATAGGAAGTGTAACATCTTCGTTTGAATCGCAATTAAAAGACAATCAACAATATCAACAAGCATACGGTTTACTTAACAAAGAAATTGTATCGTTGGTTTCGGATGTAAAAAAATCTGTTCAATCATCAACAGAATTATCGGTACAAATGAGATCGCTAACCGAAAATGTATCACGATTAAATTCGGTTTACGGAAATATGTTAACAGCAATAACAAATTTAAGATAAAATAAAACATGGCACAAGGAAGTTTATCGCCCCGTCAGCGAATGATAAATATGATGTATTTGGTACTGACAGCAATGTTGGCGCTGAATGTATCAAACGAAGTGCTTGATGCGTTTGAAACCATAGAACACAGATTTGGGCAATCAATAAGTATTATTAGACAGAATAACGAAGACCGTTTTATGGGTTTTGATGAAAAAGCAAAAAACTCATCTGTTGAAAAAGTGCAACCTTGGAAAGATAAAGCCCAAATAGTTAAAAATAAAACGTATCAATTAGTTAGTTACATAGATTCTTTAAAAAGAGAACTGATATATACCGCAGATGGTAAAAAAGCGCGTTCATATACAGGAGATTTTGCTAATTATCATCTTGAAAACAGAGAAAATACGGACATCGGAACGCGGCTTTTATACGGAAACGAAGAATCGGAAGGAGAAGGATATTTGTTGAAACATAGCCTTGAAACATACAAAAACGATTTAGTAGAAATACTGTCGGAAACAGAAAACGGCAAAGGCATTATTGCAACAATACAAGGAATGTTAAAAACCGATGATGTGGACGATGTAGATGAGTCAAAAGATTGGGTATATGCAACATTTTATAACGCTCCCGTAATTTCGGATTTGGCAATATTATCATCAATCTCGTTGGATGTACGTAATTGCGAGGCTCAAATGATGAATTATTTACTTGCACAAATAGATGCATCAACATTTAAATTTTCGGAACTTGACGTAGCCGTTATTCCAAATTCAACTTATATTGTAAAAGGAACACCGCTTGAAGCGCGAATATTTTTAGCCGCTTACGACCCAAGTGTAAGACCAACAGCAAAAATAGGCGGAACAACATTTAATTCCGACGAAAGAGGTATGATTTTATATAAAAACACATTAAATTCTGTCGGCTCGTTTCATCTTTCGGGAGTTGTTGAATATCCGGGACCAGATGGAATGACACAAGTACCGTTTGACCTTCCATATCAGGTAGGAGAAGCGGCAGCAGTAATATCACCAACAAAAATGAATGTGTTTTATTTGGGAGTTGATAATCCTGTTGAAATTTCGGTTTCGGGCGTACCACAAGAAAGAATTACGCCATCGTGTAACGGAGGAACTCTTCGCAGAGAAGGCTCAGGTTATGTAGTAACACCAACAGCAGGAAGCAAAACCTGCGAAATATTGGTATCGGCAGAAATTAACGGCGTTCGCCAACAAATGAAAACGCAAGTATTCCGCGTTAAAAGACTTCCTACACCTATTGCAGCAGTAAGTGGAATTACAGGAAAAACAGCAACCAAAGGAGAATTATCAGCATCACAAGGTTTAAGAGCCAAAATGCCTGATGATTTTGAATTTGATTTAAATTATACTGTTACTTCATTTAGAATAAGCGTTGCAGGCAAAGGCGGTTACGACAAAGAAGAGGCATCGAACGGAGCGTATTTTTCATCGGCACAAAAATCATTATTTGATGGTTTAAGTGTAGGACAACGTGTATTTATTTCAGACATAAAAGCCACAGGACCGGGAGGTGCAGTAGATTTAGCAACATTAGATATAAAAATAAAATAATTTTAAGGTTATGAAAAATAGTATTTTACTGATAATTTTAGGTTTAACATTTTCGCTTGCCTCGTTGGCACAAGATAATGTTAATCCTACGCAAAATTCCGAACAACAAAAAAGAAAAAGTCTTGTTGCGGGAACAAACCTTCCTAAAAAAAACATGGTAACTCGCAATGTAACACCTTATCCCGAATCGGATGAGGCAGATATTGTGTGGCAACGTAAAATATGGCGGGCAGCAGAATTGAGCGAAAAAGTAAATCATCCTTTATACTTTCCAACCATCGAAACAACTTCGGGTAAGAGTTTCATACAAACATTGGTGGAAGGAATAGAAAAAGGCGAAATTACCGCATACAACGAAGATTATACCGACACACTGTCATTAAAAGATATTCGTGAACAATTCGGAGCAGCAGACAGAGAATATGTAGAAGAAAAACTTGATGGCTCTGGCGATACAACAATTTACGTCAAAGGAAGTTTTGGCTGGGGCGAAGTTAAAGAATTGCTTATAACCGAAGAATGGTTTTTTGACAAACGCTATTCACAAATGTTTGTACGCATAGTAGGAATTTGCCCTGTACGTGTATATGAACGCAGCGTATCAACAGCCGACGGCGACGAAGAAGGAACAGGCAGTTTTTCAAAGAAACAACTGTTTTGGATATATTATCCAGATGCACGTAAATATTTGGCAAAATCGTTGTGTTTTACGTCAAAAAACGAGGCATCGCCAATGTCATACGACGATTTGTTTTTACGCCGCAGATTTTCATCTCGCATAATTTCAGAAGGCGCATCAATGAACAATCGCCACGTAGATGATTACAGTCGTTCGGGATTGGAGTCAATGCTCGAATCACAACGAATTGAAAAGGAAATCATGAATACAGAACATGATTTTTGGGAATATTAAAAATTGATTTTTCATTTTAATTTTCTAAATATATTTTCATAATTTTTTTTACAAAAAGAATGTCTAAAAAGTTTTTGCTTTTTAGACACTTTTTTAAATCAAAAAATATAAAATGAAAAACAATAACGATTGGAAATCACGGTTGAATGTTGTATATTCAACAAATACCGATTACCAATATTCTACGGCAAATACCGAAGAAGAACAACAAACTTTACCGCCACAGCAACAAAATTTGCGCGTTTATCTCGACAAAAAACAGCGTAACGGCAAAAAAGTTACAATAGTTACAGGTTTTGCAGGAACTGCCGACGATTTGAAAACTCTCGGCAAAGAACTGAAAACAAAATGCGGCGTTGGCGGCTCGGTAAAAGATGGAGAAATTATTATTCAAGGCGATTTTTGCAATAAAATTTTAGAAATGCTGATAAAATCAGGATATAAGGCAAAACGTTCGGGAGGCTAAAATAATTGATTATTTATTATTGTTAAAAAATAATTACTTATGCTTTTTTGAATTTTGTGGTGAAAAATAATTAATTTTGCGGTGAAAAAATAAAATAATTTATTACGTGATGAAAAATAAACATTTATAAAAGATAACAAAAAAATCCCGTAGGGATTATCGCTCGGTAAAAATGATAAATACCACGCCGACATTGCAGTCCTAACGGCTTGCGTTTTTGAAAAACAATCATTTATATGTTATTTATTTTTTGTTTAAATATTTAAAAAAATGTCTGTAACTTCCGTTTACATATCAACAATTAAGCCGTGCAGCAACGACTTTGCTTGTAATGACGTGCAACTGTACGTCAATTCGGATATTGATATTTCATCATCGCTAAAAATATTCGGCAGCAAATCGGAATTATTGCAGGCAAACACAATTAAAGAAATACCGAACGCAGGCATCCTCCTCAATCGCGAACTTACAAGCTGGATAATTTCGGGATTGCTGATATTTTATTTTCTTATGCTTGTATTATCCAAAAAATACGTTCCGACATTAAAAATCATGCTTTTTTCAAACAAAAACAAGTACATAACCTATCATAATTTTACACACGATTTTGCGCGAACGGCAAACGTTTTCGTTGCTTTTTCGATGCTTGTTATTGCAGCATTTTTTTATTTGCTCGAAAAACACATATCCGTTCCGCATCAAACGCCGATAGAACTTTCGACAACTATCGCAATAGCAATATTTTGCTACGTAGCGATGAAACGAATAATAATAAAAATTATAGGATACGTTTCGGAAAATAACGAACTTAAAAGTAAATTATACGCCATCGAAACAATCATTTCGAGTATGTACGGCATATTTTCGGGATTTTTTTTAATAGTATATTTTTTAAACCCAAATAGCAATATAACTATTTGTTTGACAATAATTTCAGCAATTTTCATACTGCTCTATTTACTTAAAATTTCAAAAGTTATTTTGATTTTTATTGATGAAAAAGTTTTACCATTATTTTTGATTTTGTACCTTTGCGCCATCGAAATATTGCCGATATGGCTTATTATTGACTTATTATAGAAGAAAAATGAAAATACAAAAAATATTAATATCGCAACCCGAACCTACCGAAAAATCGCCATATATCGATTTGGTAGAAACTTTCGGCGTAGAAGTAAAGTTCAAACCGTTTATACAGGTTGAAGGAGTTACATCAAAAGAATTTCGACGCCAGCGCGTTGAAATATTGATGCATACAGCCATTGTTTTTACGGCACGCACCGCCGTTGATAATTTTTTCCGCATCTGCGAAGAATTAAGAGTAACAATACCCGAAACAATGAAATATTTTTGTACAACCGAAGCCATCGCGTTGTATCTTCAAAAGTACATTGTATATCGAAAACGCAAAATATTTTTTGGAACGGGAGGCGGCATCGAAAGCATATTGAAACTTATCGGCTCGAAACACAAAACAAATAAATTTTTGCTTGCGCTGAGCGATAATCACAAAGCCGATTTATCGGATGCTTTCATAAAAGCAAAACTCACTTATACCGAAGCAATATTTTACAGAACGGTAAACGCCGATATGAAAAAATTTTCGCTGAAAGACTATGATATAATTGTGTTTTACAGTCCGGCAGATGTAAAATCGTTTTGCGAAAACTATCCGCGATTTAAACAAAACGATAAAATAATTGCAACCTTCGGAGTAACAACAGCAAAAGCCGCCGAAGATGCAAAATTGCAGGTAACAATTAAAGCGCCAACACCCGAAATGCCGTCAATAAAAACAGCTCTCGAAAAGTTTTTGAAACAACAGAAGTGATTAATGATTAGTGATTAATGATTAGTGATTAATAAAGAAATGGTTGAGCCGCGCAGATATTTATTCAAAAAGGATGAACGTTTGTGTTTACGCAACGATATTAAAAACGTTATTGACAACGGGCAGAAGAATTTATCGTATCCGTTTTTCGTTAATTATATTGTTAAAGATACACAAACCGACGAGGCTACAAAAATTGCAATATCAGTACCAAAACGAAATTTTAAAAAAGCCGTTGATAGAAATTTATTGAAACGAAGAATTCGCGAAGCATACAGACATCACAAACACAATTTAAACGACACGGCACAAAAAGAAAATAAAACCGTAAACGCAATCATAGTATATGTATCAAAAGAAAAACTTACATACAGCCAAATCGAAAAAGGAATCATCAAATCGATGGAAAATATTGCAAAAAATATTAAAAAAAACGCTAATATTTCCGTTTATATTGCTGATTAAATTTTATCAGATTTGCCTGTCGCCGCTAAAACCGCCAACCTGCCGATTTATGCCCACATGCTCGGAATATGCAATAATTGCATTAAAAAAACACGGACTGATAAAAGGCTTGTGGCTTACCGCAAAACGCATTTTATCGTGCCACCCTTGGGGCAAAAGCGGATACGACCCTGTACCTTAATAATTTATTATGAAAAAAATAATCTTGATAATATTAGCATTAATCTCTGTCGGATGTAATCAACA